>CANQYG010000071.1 GCA_947628015.1 uncultured Clostridia bacterium | reverse complement strand
TGAAACAGCTGATGATATTGCAAAAAGAAAAGGATTAAGATATAGAGAAGATATTTTAGATAATATGGGAAGTACTGAATTGATTGCAAACTTATTTAGAATATCTCAAACAGAAGAAAAACTAAAAAGAGATAATATAAAAACAGAAAAAGATGCCTGCAAAACACATAATAAAATAGGAAGAATCGTTAGAAGAGCTATTAAAGAGGCAGGACGGAACTATGCCAGAAAATTTGCCAACACCTAAAAAAAGTTTAAAGAAACTTGAAAAAGAAAATAATAGAAGTTTAGAAAAATTAGATAAATAATAAACAGTTAAATTTCTTAATCATTTATATTTTCTTTTATCAAAAAAAATGATATATTTGTATTAGTTGTATTCATTTTATTATGAAAAAATTATATTTTATAATAAATGTAAAAATATTAATAGTGGAGGAAAATATGAAAATAATCCATTGTGCTGATGTGCATTTAGATTCTTCTATGGAGAGTAGATTGAGCAAAGAAAAAGCTAAAAAAAGAAAAATAGAATTAATAGATAATTTTAAAGAAATGGTTAACTATGCACAAAAAGAAAATGTACAGATAATTATAATTGCAGGAGATTTGTTTGATGATTCTAAAAAAACAATGCTAAAAGGAACCAAAAATACAATACTAAACCTAATAAAAGAAAATAATAATATTGATTTTATCTATTTAAAAGGTAATCATGATATAAATGACTTTTTGGCTGGAGAAGAAGTACCAGAAAACCTTAAACTATTTTCAAATGAATGGCAATATTATAAGTATGACAATGTAGTAATTGCTGGAGTTGAACTTAATCAAAACGAAAATAATATATATGATAAACTAATGTTAAAATATGAAGATTTTAACATAGTAACCCTTCATGGACAAATAGATAAATCAGTAAATCCAAAAGATAAAGTAGAAACAATTTATCTAAATAAATTGAAAAACAAAAATATTGATTATCTGGCACTTGGACATATTCACAAAAAAGAAGAAGGAAAGCTTGATAACAGAGGAATTTATTGTTATTCAGGTTGTTTAGAAGGAAGAAGTTTTGATGAATGTGGAGAAAAAGGATTTATTTTACTGGATATAGAAGAAAACAAACTTAAAAATAAAGAGTTTATAAAACACTCAAAAAGAGAAATACATAATATTGAAATAGACATAACAAATATAGAAAATCAATTTAAGCTAGAAACAGAAATAGAAAATCAGTTAGAGAAAATTAATAAAAAAGATTTAGTTAGAATTACTTTAATTGGTACTTTTGAAGTAAAAAAATCTGGTGAAAATTTAGAAGACTATCTAGATCTTAATATAATAGAAAGTAAATATAATGACGAATTTTTCTATTTTGAAGTAAAAGATAATAGTAAAACAATAATAAATTATCAAGAATTTAAAAATGATATATCATTAAAAGGAGAATTTATTAGAACAGTAGAAGAGGAAGAACTATCAGAAGATGAAAAAAGCGAAATCTGTCTAACAGGAATAAGAGCAATATTGGGAGGTGAAATCTAAAGTGAAATTAATAAAATGCTATGTAGAAAATTTTGGAAAGATAAACAAGCAAGAATTTCAATTTGATGATAATCTAACAATATTTAAAGAAGAAAATGGTTGGGGAAAAACTACTTTATCAATATTTATAGAAGCAATGCTTTATGGATTTGATAAATCAAGTAAAGATAAAGAATTAAGAAAGAAATATAAACCATGGAATAATGGAAAATATGGTGGAAATCTTGATTTAGAAATAGGAAAAGATTTATTTAGAATAGAAAGATTTTTTGGAGATACTCCTAAAGGAGATAGCTTTAAACTAATTAATTTAAAAACAAATAAGGAAGCAAATGATTATAAAGATAATATTGGAGAAGAAATATTTAAACTAGATAAGCCATCTTTTGAAAAAAGTATATATATACCTCAACAAGCAATAGCAATTGAAATTAGTGATGATTTAACAACAAAACTTACTAATTTAGATACCATAAAAGATGATATGAATAAATTTGGAGAAGCTAAAAAAATATTGACTAAAAAAAGAGATGAGTTAAAAAAGAAAATAAAAAATACTGATGCAGAGATAAATGAATTAGATAATAAAATAGAGAACTGTGCTAATGCACAAAGTGTTTTGGAAAGATATCAAGAAGAATATAATAAACTAAAAGAAGAACAAAAAAACAAGAAAAAAGATATAGAAAAGTTAGAAGAAACATTAAAAAAAGTAAATGAGCAAAAATTAAAATTAGAGATAAAAAAAAGATATACAAAAATAGAAGAAGATGAAAAATCATCAAAAGAAAAATTAGATTTAATAAACGAATTTTTCAAAAACAAAATTCCAGAACAACTTGATATAGAAACAATAGAAAATAAAATAAATCTGATAAAAAGAGCAAAAGATGATATTAAAGACATACAAGATAAAAAAGAAGAAACAGAAATTTATAATGACTTAAAAGCAGAAGACATAGAAAATATGCAAATATTATATGAAAGCTATAAAACTTTAGAACAAAATATACAAGATGTGAAAAAAGATAGAAGCATGAAAGAATATATGCTGAATAACACAAAAAATAATAATACATACAACATCATATCAATATTAATTTTTTTAGTAGGAGTTATTTGTTTAATTTTTGTTAATCCAAAAATAATAGGAATATTAATATTATTATTTAGTATTGTATTTTTTATTATTTCAAATGAATTTCTTGGAAAAAATAAAAAATTAAAAGAAGCAAAAAAAGAACTAGAAAGTATTGATGAAAAAATAAAGAATAATAATCAAGATATCGAAAAACAAAAAAATGAACTTTCAAATTTTATCAAAAAATATGGACAAGAATTTAATGAAAATACAATATATGAAGATTTATTTAAAATAAAGTCTAACTATGAAAAAATAAAAAAAGCATTAGCTACAATAGATGAAAACCAATTAGATGTAAAGCATTTCTTATATAACTATTATAATGAAATTACAGAAGATTATAATAAATATATAGATGAAATAAAAGAAAATTTATATAATAAAAAAATAGTAGAAAACAGTTATAATGAGGCTTTAAAACTAAAACAAGAATTTTTATCTGAACACAATATAGAAGAACTAGAAAAAGTAGAAGATATAGATGAAAATACAGAAGATATTTCTAATAAAATAAATGAAATAAAGTCAAATCTAGAAATAATTATGAAAAATATAGCATTTAACGAAAAGAAAATGGATGAATATTCTTCTATAATTGACGAAAAAGTAGATTTAGAAAATGATTTAGAAAATAATAATAAACAGAAAGAAGAACTAGAAAATAAAAAACACATAATAGATAAAACAATAGAAATACTAGAAAAAACAAAGGAAAGATTATCTACAAAATATTTAGAAGGAATGAATGACAATCTTAATAAATATATTGAACTTATTGCTAAAGATAGCAAAATAATAAATAAAACAAGTATTGATATAGATCTAAATACAAATATTGAGGTAGATGGAGAAAAAAAGGATATAGAAAACTTTAGTACAGGATATAAAGACTTAATTGGAATTGCTTTAAGACTTGCTTTAGTTGATTCTATATTTAAAGATGAAAAACCATTTTTGATATTAGATGATCCTTTTGTCAATTTAGATGAAGAGAAAATGGCAAATTCGTTAAAACTAATAAAGGAAATATCTAAAAATTTTCAAATTATATATTTTGCATGTCATAACAGTAGAATATAAAAAAATATTTTAAGTTATAAAGAATATCTAAAATAAAATAAAAGGAAAAAGACACCGAATTATTTCGGCGTCTTTTTGGAGATTTAAGTAGACAAATTGTTTACTGCTTCATATAAAGATTCGATAACATCAATTTTATTCAGAATCTTCATACCATCAATACCAGCACTATGCAAGTCTTGATAAAGCTTTATAAAAGCTTGGACTCTCTCTTTATTTTTGAGAAGTACATCAACATTTATGGTGCTAGTGTCGGAAGATGGTTCCAACGAAACCTTATGCATTACACTATCAACTTCTTTATCTTGGGTGTTATTAGTTGAATCATTTTTTACTTCAGAATCTTGGGAAACTTTTTTAACCTCTAAATTATCTTTGTCTTCGCAAGCAGTCAAAAGTTTTTGATTGTTATAATATTCCATACTTGCTTGAAGCAAATTAGAAATTTCTTGGCAGTAGGGAAGTAAAATACTAGCGCTTTCACTGCTAAAACCAAGATAGCGAAGGGCCATAAATTGAATTCGAGAATGATTACTGCGAAGATCATTAATACATCTGACTAAAAATGGACGATTTTTACCATAGGACTGTTCACAAACAGAAACTATGGTAAAAAATACTACTGGGTCACAGTTTACTGCTTTTTTAAGAGCTGTAAGTTCATCTTTACACCAATCTTTGTTTTCTACTTTCAGAAAACCATCATGCGTTTTGCTGTACTGAAAACGAAGTTCATTGTAAATTTTTTCAGCTTGAAGTTCGTTTAAAAGAAGCAAAGCTTCTTTGTCAGGATACATTGTAAAACCAAGGCAATTCAAAGCTTCTTCGCGGTTAAATTTCATCTTCCACAAAAACTGACGAGCATCTTTGAAGGACTTTTGAGAAAATTCATAACAGGATTTGATAACTGCATTTAAGAATTCTTCATCATTTCCTTCAAATGCTTTTACAGTTTTACTCCGAAGCTCAACAGATGGAAGTATTTTTCCAAAAGTCTGTCGAGAAACATCTGCAAAGCAGAAGTTGTGAGTAGATTTCTTCATGTTGTACTACCTCCAATATAATAGTAGAAGTTTTTCTACGAATACCTTAATTATAGCATAAACTGTAGTTTATGTCAACTTTATAAAGTTTATCAAATATGGAATAAAAATTATAATATTACAAAAATAATCAAATTGTGACAAATATAATAAAGAAATCATACAATACAATATGGAAAATAAAACTTATTTTCCAAGAATAAGAGAGTAGGAAATGAAAAAAAGTAAAAATATTATAATAGGCGCACTACTAATTGTAATATTAACAATGGCAGTAGGATATTCAGCATTTGCAACAGATATCCCAATAAACGGTTCAGCAGAAATTATTGGTGAATGGAATGTTAGAATAACCAATATAGAAGCAAAAGATGTAAGTGAAGGTTGCAATGCAGGAACTCCAGAATATACAAATACAACAGCAAAATTTAATGCAAAATTAAATAAGCCAGGAGATAAAGTTAGTTATGAAATAACAGTAAAAAATGCTGGAACAATTGATGCAATTCGAAATGAATGTAAATTTACAAGTGATGAAGAACATGGTTCAAGTGCAATTATATATAGTAATACCGAACCAAGCGAGACGTTACTTGCAGGAGAACAAACTACTGTTACAGTAACAATTACTTATGACGAAACTGTAACAGAACTGCCAGAAATAAAAACAAAGTCAGTTACTGGAATTATAGAATATGTACAAAAATAAATGAAAAGGACAAAAAAGATTATAAATAAATTACCAAACATCATCTGCACTTTAGCTTTATCAACATTTATTTTTATGGCAAATGGATATGGAATATTAAAACAAGAACTAACTATAAATGGAAAAGCAGAAATTAATGAAGAAATAATAAAGCCAGAAGTATAACATTTGAAGTAAGTAGTGAAATACCAAATACAATATTGGTTGAAGAATATGTGGAAGATTTTCTAAATAATTCAATAGAAATAACTTGCACAAATAGTGGAGCAGATAAAGAAGGAACACTTGTACAAAATGGAAAAGCTAAACTAATATTAAAAGGATCAGAAATAGAAATTAAAGATTTTAAAGTAAAGGTAGATTCAGAATATGTAGCTCAAAATCCAAATGAGAAAATGTATGTAATAACAATTAATAACAATACAGATAGTGATTTTTTGATTATTAGAGGAAATATATATGTAGGAAGTAATAGGATACTAGAAGTATCACCAAGTGTAGTTACCTGCGACCATATTGATAATGCGACATTTACACTGCCACATTGGGTACAGCTTTCAAAAGGCTCATCCTTGATGTTATATATTATGATTCGTACAACAGAAGAAAACTTCATGCCAGATATAGTATTATCAGCAACAATATAAAGGTGTTATATGGAAAGAATTATAAATGTTATAAATCCGCTATTTTGGCTAATCGTTATAATTTACTTTATATATAACAAAAAATATATAAGACTTAAAAGAAAAGATAAAAATTTTTTATATAGTATTATAATAACATTTTTGTATATTACAGCTTATTTCCTTTTAGGAATTTATTTTGGATTTGCAAAAAGTCCATATAATCATACTATAAAAGGAATAATAAATAACATTTTTGTTCAGATTATACCAATTATAGGAATAGAACTTTTAAGAACTTATATAGTGCTTAGAAGTAAAAATAAAAAAGTAATATATTTTACAACAATTTTATTAATATTGTTAGAAATAAATTATAAAGCTATAATTGATATATTTTCTAATAAAAAAGAACTTTTTGAATATACTTGTCAAATAATTATACCCACAATAATAAATGGAATCTTATATACTTACTTAACAGAAAAAACATCATATATTTCATCAATGATATATAGAGTAAATGTAAAATTAGTAACACTGCTTATGCCGATTTTGCCAAATATAGACTGGTTTGTATCAAGCTCATTAAATATATTATCAGCAATAATAATTTATTTAATATATAGATATAAGCTTACAAAACAAAGGGAAGATGTAAGACAAAAGAAACAAAATATTTATTATAAGTTAAGTTATGCCATTACAATAATTTTATTACTTTTTCTAATATGTTTTATGGTAGGGGTATTTAACTATGAACCGATAACGATATTATCAAATAGTATGTCTCCAGTACTTGAAAAAGGAGATGTAGTTATATATAAAAAGCTAAATGTAGATGAAATAAAAGATTTAGAAATAAACTCAATAATTTTGTATAGAGCTCAAGATAGAAATATAATGCACCGTATTGTATATAAAACAGGAGAAGGCGAAAATATGAAATTTGAAACAAAAGGAGATAACAATAATAAATCAGATGAGAAATTAGTACAAATAGACCAGATAAAAGGAAAATATGTATGTCATATAAAATATATAGGATATCTGTCTGTGTGGCTATATGATTATTTTAACTTAGAAAGAGAGGACTAAAGAGGTATGTCAAAAAATGTACGAAGAAGTGTTATTATTGTTGTAACGTGTTTATTGGGACTTTCAGCATTTTTCTTAGGTTTAGGAATAAAAAAAGATAAAAAAGAACCCTTGTATAGTTATGTAGCAACAAAAGAAGCGGATTATCAAGTATTGCTAAAAGAAAATAATTTTTATGATGAAAAGAAACTTTCATCAGATAAGTATTATGCATCAAAATCAATAGATAAATATTTGATAAAATTTGAATATAACTTTAAATCAAAAAATATAGAGAAAATTGAATATAAATATAATGTTACAGCTCAACTAGTTGGAAAAGTGTCAAATAATGAACAAGAAAAAGAAATATGGACAAAAAATTATAAGCTAATAGAAGATAAGAAAAATGAAGTAAACGAACACGAGTTTCAAATTTTAGAAAATGTTGATATTGATTATGATAGTTATAATAATTTAGCACGAGAATATGAAGAAAACTATGGAATAGCAATAGATGCAGTATTAAAGGTAAAATTTAATATATTTTATAATGTAAAAATAGAAGATGAAAATAGGGAAGAGGTATCAAAAAGCATAAATAAAGATGGGGAAGATACCATAAAACTAGATATAGCATTAACAAATAGTGTATCAAATGTTGAAAGAAACTATGAAAAAGTGACGAAAAAAGAAGAATATTCAAAAAATGATGCAAAAATGTACTATTTAATAAGTGGAGTAAATATAATAATAGCTGTAGTAATTATAATAATAAGTAAAAGAAAAAAGACACCAGAAGAAAAGTATAAAAGAAAAATAAAGTATATAATGAAAAATTATAGCGAATTAATAGTAACAGTGTCTAATGAGCCAGATGTGGAAAACTATACTGTAATGAAAATAAATATGTTAGAAGATTTGATAGACTTAGCAGAACAAAATAGAACAAATGTTATTCATTATGAAAAAATAAAAAATGAGCAAAATAAATTTTATGTGTATGTAGATAAATTTGTATATATATATCAAGTATAAAATAAATTAAACGAGATGCATAAAAGTAGCAGAAAATAAGGAAAAATTAAGAAAAAGGAAAATGATAAAGAAGTCATTTTCCTTTTAAAAAAAGTATATAAAAAATAGTAGGTAGTAAAAGTAAACATAATTTTGGTAAGAAAACAAGAAAAATGTTGAAATTTCGGAATAAATTTCCTGTTGACAATTAATATAATTTAATATAAAATAGACGCGAATAAAAAATATGGTATATAACGTCATAGCTAATACCAAAAAAAGAGTAATTTATTGTAGAAATATTTAGAAATATTTGAAAAAGATTAAAATAAAATATTGACTTAACAAAAATTAAGTGATAAAATTACTCCATGAAAAGCATTAAAAACATACATAATTCAAGGGAAAAAACTTTTAAAAAAACAAAAGTTAAAGCCTGATATTGCTATGACAGCAATAGAATATACCATAACAATTTACTTATTTAGTCTGCAATTAAGTAGAATAAAAAGTAAATACATGATATATTCAAAAAAATTTTGAGAATGAGGTATTTAATAATTTTGATATTAATTTTTTAAAATTATATAAATTCATTCTAAGATTTAAAGGAGGTGAAGGTAAACTAAAAAAGTGAAACATTTTAAACATTGCAACTCGGGGTCTAGCAAAAAAAAAAGAATTATTCTTA
>CANQYG010000070.1 GCA_947628015.1 uncultured Clostridia bacterium | reverse complement strand
CTTTTTCTCTTAATTTCTGTTTTTTCTTATTTTTTAATTGTAAATTGACCTTTTGTTTTTCTTGTATTTTCTTATCTCTCATTTGTTTTTTCCTTTCATTCAATTATGTAATTTTTATTAATCTAAAAACTTAATAAAAAAAGAAAAAATCTTATAATTAGCTTTCTGTAAGTCCTTTATAAGATTTTTTATTTGTATTTTTTATTAAATTATTTCATACTTTTAATTTTTATTTTCTTGATTTCACCTACAAACTGTGCTATATTTTATATATATAAATTTTTATTAAGTTTTTAGATTAATAAAAAATAAAAAATATTCAATATCACACAAATAATTTTAATAAATTAACTTTTTTATTTTATTATAGTATATAATTTATTTGAAAATACTTACTAAAAGGAGATTGCTTATGAAAGTATATTATAATTAAAAAACGATGAAATTTAATCAAAATTCCATCGTTTCTTCTATCAACTATTCGCATTTTTTCATTCTAAAGTATGCTACTTTTCCATAATTCATCAATCATGTCTGTTTATCATTTTTACTCTTTTGTTAATTCATATTCAGCTCCATCTGAACCATCGTTCGGAACCAACTTGTATCCACTGGATGTTAGATTTATAGAAACTAAGGGGCGAAGCGCGAAATTCAACGCTATAACTTCACCGATTAGAGCGGAAAGTAGCATGCCCGAGCACAAGACAGGAACTGCTAAAAGCGTCCACACTATCCAAGCCAAAGGTGCAATAACCCTCACACAAACCGACGTAACGGCCAGCTAGCCAGTAGCTCTTGCTAAAATATTCACCTCGTCCATTTTTAAATAATAAATCATAGTATTTCGAATTCTTAAATTCTCCCTGTTTATTTAAATAAACATGTTCATAATATGACTGTTTAAATTTTGTTTGTGCATCCGTACTTCCTTCTCCATTGTCGATTTCACTTTCATATTCTCGCTCCCATGGAACTTCTGTACTTTTATCTCCCGTTCCTTCTTTTGTAGATTTGTCATATTTATATGTCCAATCTTTATCATGTTTTTCCCACATAGATGGTGATTGGTTAGCTGTCTCATATGTTTTCGTTTCTCCATAATATATTAAATCAGATTCTGAGCTATTATCTGTAACTTCGCGCCAATCATCCGATTCATGTTTATATTTCGTATAATCGTAATTTCTTACTGTTACTCCTGTTTCATTACTATTATAACATTCTCTACATACTTCATTTATTGCATATACTCCATTATTGTATCCTGCTTTATCTTTCAATTGTAATGTGGCTGTTGTTGGTGTTTCTGATATTAATCTTAATGTTGTTCCATCATAGTCCCAGATTCTCCATTTCATTGGTTCTGTATTAATTGTTTGTGATTCATCTGTTCCTGATGTTGTCTTTTCTATTGTACATTCAGCATTATCCTTCGGAGTGTACCCTGTAACAAAAGCTCCTACATACTCGCTATTCATCTCTTTTCCTATTTCACTTATTAATTTTGTTTCATCTTCCTGTGCTTTTTTATACTTATCTGCAGCATTTCTTGCTCTGCTAAATAATCCATCTCCATTCATTGCCATATTTAGTGTTACTCCTGCTAATATTAACAATATTATTATCGTTACTACTAGTGCTATTAAAGTGATTCCTTTATTATAGACATTTGTTTTTAACTTGATGGAATCTAATTTTTTTTCTGTTTTTCTTAACTTTATTTTTTTCATCCTTCTTTTGTTTCCTCCTTATATACATTTTTCACTTATTTTGAATAATTTATTCAATATTATATTTTTTTATTGCAAATTAAAATTTTTTTAACTAATTCTTTATAATGTGATTATCTATAAATATTGATAAATCAAAATATTATATTCGGATATATCCAAATATATCTATATTTTATATTTTCATACATTTTTTGTCAATATATATTTAAAAATATTCGGTTATTTCCCAATATTATTTTTATAAATTTTGCTATACTAAATATTAAATCTTAAAGGAGGCATAAAGAGTAATGCTAATATCTACAGCAATTAACTTACGAATTAATGAGTTATTGAAAGAAAACAAACTAACAGCTTATAAGCTTTCATATCGTGCAGGTATATCTAATTCCATTATTAGTGATTGCAGACGTGGCAAAGTTAAAGAGCCAACTATTAGTTCCATAATACACATTTGTGAAGGATTAGAAATTGAACTTAAAGATTTTTTTGATTCTCCTTATTTTAAAGATGTTGAAGCTATTGATAGATTTGATCATGATAATAAAAAAGTCATTTAAAAAGATTAGAACTTTGATTTAAAATTCTAATCTTTTTATTTTATTATAACTCATATAAATAATTGTTGGTACAAAATTAAAAATGCTGATATTGTTTAAACTTTAGTTACTAAAATATCAATATGTAGTATTATTTGACAACGATTTATATTTTCATTTTTCTTTTTATTCGTATATCATCTCCATAAAAATAACAAGCATTATAATTACCAATTATTCTTGAAACAATACGTTCTTCATATACTTCATATAAATCTTGCAAAGATAAGTTTGTAGAAATAATAGTTTTTGTGATTTTATTATCTTGATTTAAAAGTCTAGTATTTATTATATTAAATAATTCCGTAATTTTTAAAGTATTTTTACTTTCTGTTCCTAAATCATCGATTATTAATAAATCAACATTATAGATAGAATTACATATATCATTTGATGATTTACCAAATTTATAATCAATAATACTATCTAACATCATAGGAGCTGTTTGATATAAAACAGTTTTTCCTCTAGATATCATCTCATTTGCTATACATGATGATAAAAATGTTTTTCCAAGTCCTGTATTTCCACAAAACAACAAATTTTCTTCAGTAGGTTCATCGAAATTTTCTATAAATTTATCACATATTTTTTTTATAGACATTATATTTTCTCTAGGAGATAGCTTTTGACCATATTTTTCTTTATCAGCAACATCAGAATAACAATCTAATTTGAAATTTTTAAATGTCTGATTTTTTAGATCATATATATTTGAATTATTATATTCAATATTATAAAGTTTTTGTTTTATACAATTACACAAAACATTGCCATTTGAAGTCTTTATATATCCAGTATCACTACATTTTTTACATTCAAAAACTGGTTCAAAATCTTTTGGATTAATATTATTATCTTTCAAGATTTTTTCACGTTTTTTTCTTGAATTAGATATTTGTTTTTTTAAATTATCAACTGATGCTTTATCTTGAGAAGTTAAAACAGTTTTTATATGTCTTATAGATAAAATATTTATTTCATTATCTATTTGTTCTAATTCAGGAAATTTATCATATATTTCGTATTTTTTCTCATTAGCTGTAGCTATTGCTGTATTTCTCTTTTGATCATATTTTATTAAAAGATTTTTTAAATTATCTGAGTTCAAAAAATCACCTCTCATATTTACATATTACTATAGAAATTATTTAAATCATTATAAGGTCTTTGAGAAAAAGAAGAACTTTTTTTAGATTTTTCATCTTTTTGTATAGGTTTATTTTTTTGATTTTCAATATAAACTAATATTTTATCAACAGTCTTAAATCCTTTTTCATGCCAATCTGTTAAAATTTTATCAATATATTCAAAACTTGGATTATATTTTGATGTAGTCTTTTTAAGAGCTAATTCAATTATATCCATATTATATCCATACGTGATATGCCATTTTTCAACATAAGCTTCTTCATAAATTGATAAGTTTCTAGATAATCTTAATTTCTTCTTTATTGAATTAGCAATTGATTTTATTTTTTCTTGTTTTTGATAATATAAATCTAAATCACTAAAGGTTTTTACATTATTTTTGCTCCAAGATTCTGCAACTGTAAGGATATAAGATCTATGAAGTGCTGATTTATTAAAACAATATCTAAATAAAGCTAGCATAACTTCTTCATCAAAGCCATATTTTTTAAACCATAAATCAATATCACCATACCAAGATGGAGACATAACTCCTTGAAAGAACTCATTATTAATAGTATCTATAACTGTAGCGCGAGATTTACTTTCTTGAATACGTTTTATATCGCTAGAAGACATTGTAATTTTAGGTTTATATATTTTATTAAGTTCAATTTCTTGAATATTAGCAACTATAAAGCCTTGATTTTTTCTAATAAGAAGACCTAAATCTTCCCAATATTTAATTGCATCTTGAATTACCTTAAGAGGAAGTTCCAACTTTTTAGATAAATCATTGATTTTTATATCTTTATTGTACTTTGATAAGAAAGATAAATATAAATAAACTTTTATAAAATCACCACTAGCTTGAGACATATATTCTGTAAAAAATATATCGGAAATAGCTGTTTGTGAAAATATTAATGATAAATCGTTTTGCTCTAATTTCATTATATTTATCCTTTCATCAACATATTTTATAACGCAAATTATATCATTATAAGTCGAAATTTACAACTACTTATATAAATAAATCTTTGGTTTAATTAGGAATTTTATAATGTAAAATAAACTATATAAAATATTTTCGTGATTAAAACCAATTATGCTAAAAAGAAACATTGGAAAGTAAAAAATTGTAATAAATATTATTTTTAAATTGGTTTGTTTAAAAATGAAATTAAATAAAGAAAAGACTATTAAAAAATAAATAACATTAAAAATAGCAGTTGGATAATCAATAAATCCTAATAATTTATTTTTAAAATTATAATTAGTGGGAAATATATAATTCATAAAAATTAATTCCTTTCTCGATTTACTCGCTGGTACACATAGAAATAAAAGATTAATTTCTTTCAAACTAAATTAATTCCTTGTAATATTTTTAGGTTACATATTAACTTTTAAGGAATATTTATTTTTTTAGTATAGACATCATATTATTAAAATTACCTGAAAAATCAATACTAATTCCACCAAAGATTTCTTTAACATAATTATTTATTTTTGTAAGTAAATAAATTCCGGAAACAAGTAAAATATTATTATCAGGAACGGAGAAAATAACCATTATAATCAAAGGAAAAAATGACTGGAGAATTAAAATTGAAAATAAACTTCTCGACCACGAGCGAAAAATCCAAGATGTTGATGAATTTATCAAACTTAAAAAAGCAAAAGGACAAAATAATATTAAGACTTGCACTAATACATATCTAAGAGAATATGTAAATAGTAGATTAATTAGCCCAACACTTGTAAAGCTTTTTAATATACCATCCAAAGAAAATATATCTAGAGTAGATTCATTAAAAGATAAAGTAGAGTTCAATTTTGAAATTAATCCTGCAAAAGAAATATCTTGATTTAATGTATTATTTCCTATTTCTTGAATAGATGATGAAATTAAATAATTTAAGTTTAAAACTTGTTCTATTATAAAGTAAGAAAAATTAATAAATATAGTAAATACTAATAATTTAAATAAAAATTGATATGGTTTTTCTATATTAGCTTCTGAATAATGAGAATAAAATAATCTTAAACAATAATAAATACTAATTCCCAAAAGCATTGCATCTGTTAAATAAATAAATCCGTTTTTCCCATTTGAACCTAATATTTTTTCGAAAAAGGAATTAGATAAAATGTCTGCATTAATAAAAGCTACCTTATCTAAATTTCCATATAAATTGTTATCAATTGATGAAAATATGTTACTAAAAATCGTATTAATTGTTTCTATTATTAAATTAACTATTTCACTTTGTTCCAAACTACCTCCTAATATATGTTAAATTAAAGATTTAATAGCTTGTAAGATTAAATCTAAAGCAAGCAAAAATCCATAAGAAAAAAGAGAACCTCGAATTATTTTTTTAGATGTTCTAATTCGCTCTTCATCTCCAAAACTAAATTTTTTCATAAATACACCAATACCGACAGCAACAGCTGCAGCAGGTGTTGCCAATTTTAAAAACCAGCTTTCTATATCTTCAAAGGCATCTGTTAATTTAGAAACAATTTTTGGAGTAGCACAGTATGTAGGTGTTTGCAAAGAAAATAATATTATAAAAATAAAAATTAAACAAAATATAGATAAAAAAATTTTTTTCATAAAAATTTAATCCTCCTTTTCAAAATAAGGTATCATTCTTAATTTAGTGGGTTTTAGTATTTTGTCTCCATCAGACAAAAAGGCTAGACAATTAAAAGTAGAGAGTTCTTGAGTAAAAAATTTATAATCATACTCAAAATCAAATTGAGTATATGAATTAACACTTTCAGATAAATTTGAATCAACTGAAACAAAATTTTTAGCAAAATAATTATAAAAACTTTCTTTAGAATTTTCAGAATATGATGTAGATATTTTTTCTTTTTCTATTTTTCCAATTTGTTTTTGTATATCCTCAATAGTAAAAACATCATCACATCTAAACCATAATTTATTTACTAAATTTTGAATTATAACTTTACACGCATTTTGATTATTTAAGCTATTCAAAATGGAAGTATAACTTTGAGTAGCAACTATATTAATACATTTACTTTCTCTACTTTGAGAGAAAAAAGAAGCATCGGAAGAAGTAACATATTCCTGATATTCATCTGATATAAAAACAGTAGGAATAATATTTTTATTTTTAGATAATTGTTTAAGTACATCTGTCTGATAATCTAATTTTAAATATGCAGCAATAATTTTAGATAAATTCTTATATTCAGCAATATTCATATTTAAAACAACAATTTTTCCAGATTCTAAAACATCTTCAAATCCATAAAAACTTTCATCTTCTTTTCTTGGAGAAAAAGTATTTTTTACATCTAAACTAGAAACAAAACAATTAGTTATTCTAGTGATTTCTGATTTTAAGATGTTAAAAGTTCTGCTATCTAAAGAAAAGTAATCCTTTTCTAAAACGGAAATTGCACTATATAAATCAAAAACACTATTTGTGCTTAATTTATTTGATAAAAATATTTTTCTTGCAACTGAAAGCTTACTTTCAAAATATTGTCTATCAATTATTAAATTATGAATTTCTTCAAATGTAACATAATTTTCGTTGTAGATTCTACAAAACTTAATACAAGCTTCCAAAATTTGCTCTGATTTATCGAGCCAATAAGATTCTTGATTATTAGGTGAAAACAAGGTTAATATCTCCTTAAGTCTATTAGCAAGTACACTAGCTTTAAGATTAGGCTTATCAAGGGGATTATATGTATATTTTCCACCTAGTTCAATTACTATTACATCACTTAATCTATTACTATTTTTTGCAAAATCAAGTACTTTTGAATAATAATTTCCTTTAACGTCTAAAATTAGAAAACTTAGTTTATTATTAAAATACGTTTTATTTATAAGCTGTTTAGTAAAGGGATATAATGCAGAAGATGTCTTACCAGAGCCTATAGTACCAGTTATTAAAAAATTTTGATATAGACCTTTTTCTGGAATATAAATTTTTTCATTATTATCAATACCAACTAATAATCCAAAATCAGGGGCTTTATTTATTTTTGTTATATTATTTTTTTTGGAATTTAATAAAGAATATATAAAATAAATAATAATAAGAGTAGAAGTAATTGATGTAATGATAAAAACTATTTTTGAAAATTTCCAAGTAGTAGGATTTTCTATTAAAAAATTAAATATTTTAAAATGACTATAATAAATTAAATTATTTGCAAATAATATTGGCTTAAATAAAATAAACAACAATAATAAAATAATAAATGCAAAAAATAGAGTTAAAAACGTAATAATATTTATTTAACCTCCTTGTTTAATTTTAGTTTTAATTTTGAACCTTGTAAGTTATGGAAAAACAATAATTGAATTAGATTATACAGAAAATAAAAGTTGATAAAAATGTTAAAAATAAATATAATAAAGAATAAATCAATTAAAGTAAAAATAAAATCACTCCTTCCAACATTTGGCATTATACAACTAAAAATTAATTTTGTCTATACTTTTTATAAAAAATGTGATAAAATATTTAAGTAATTATAAAAAATCTATAGAAAGAAAGGACTATTTTAATATGAAAATAAATAAAGATACAAAAATAGGAGAATTATTAGAAAAAGCTCCAGAAAAAGTAGATATATTACTAGAAGCAGGAATGCATTGTGTTGGATGTCCTGCATCACAAGAAGAAACTATAGAAGAAGCTTGCTTAGTTCACGGAATAGATGTAGAGGAAGTTTTAGAAGAAATAAATAAATAGTTAAAAAGGTAGCTAGATGCTACCTTTTACATATTCCATCCACCATTTACTTGTATAATTTGTCCTGTAATATAAGAATTATTTTCTAAAAATAATACACAAGATGCAATATCATTTGTAGTTCCCATTTTCTTTAAAGGAATCTCTTCATAAAGTTCATTTTTCTCTTTTTCCGTCAAAAAACTATTCATTTCTGTATCAATAATTCCAGGAGCAATGCTATTTACTCTAATATTAGAAAGGCCTAGCTCTTTTGCTAAAGATTTCGTCATAGCATCTAAACCTGCTTTACTAACTGAATAAGCCATTTCGCAAGAAGCACCAGTTATTCCCCATATTGAAGAAATATTAATGATATGACCAGTTTTTTGATTTATCATATATTTAGATACCTCTTTAGATGTATAAAAAGCAGAATATAAATTTGTTTTAAGTACATTATCGAAATCCTGAGGAGTTGTGTCTGTAATAGTTTTTACTAAATCAATTCCTGCATTATTTACTAATAAATCAATTTTACCGAATTTAGTAATTGCAAAATCAATTAAATTTTTTACATTTACATAATTTGAAACATCAGCTTTAAATGGATAAACATTTTTAAATTCCTTAGAGATTTTTTCAGCTAATTCCTTAGATTTATTGTAATTTAAAATAACACTATAATTATTACTAGATAAAGTTTTAACAATTTCTGCACCTATTCCACGAGAAGAACCTGTAACTATTGCAACTTTAGTTTGCATATTTTTTTCTTGATTTTCTTCCATTTTTATTAGCTCCTTTATACGTGCTATAAAATTTCTTAAAATAAAAAATAAAAGCCAATAACAATAGCTTACCTAAAGTTAATGACCTTTAATAATGGAGCCACTTGTCCGATTTGAACG
>CANQYG010000069.1 GCA_947628015.1 uncultured Clostridia bacterium | reverse complement strand
ATGAAAAAATAATAGGAGGTTATTTTTAAATGGCAAACGTAGTAAATAAGTTGATGAATATGTTTAATATGAACACAGCAGAAGAAGATTATGATGAAGATTATGATGAGAATGAAGAATATGAAAATGATGAAGAAATAGAAGAAACAAAAGGTTTATTTGGTAGAAGAACAGGAAAAGTTGTTAATATGCAACCACAAGTAAAAATGGTTATAATGCAACCTACTGAATTTGAGCAAGCCGAAGAAATATGTGACCTATTAAAAGAGAGAAAATCAATTATTATAAATCTAGAATATGTAAATAAAGATATTGCTAGAAGAATAATTGATGTTATTAGTGGAGCAGTTCATGCTTTAGAAGGACATATGCAAAAAATATCTAATTCAATATTTGTTGTTGCACCATATAACTATGACATATCATCAGACAATAAAGAAGATGCAAAAGGACCTGTTTCTTGGTTAAAAGGAAATTTAAATAATTAATTTTAAGTTATAATTAAAATTAAGACTTGTTTAAGGGAGGATGGAATGATTACACCATTAGAAATAGAAAACAAAAAATTCTCAAAAAAGACTTTAAATGGATATGACCCAGAAGAAGTTGATGAATTTTTAGATGACCTAACAAAAGATTATGAAATTTTATATAAACAAGTTGCTGAAAATAAACATGAAGTTGAAGATTTAAAAGCTAAGTTAGAGCATTATACTCAGATAGAATCAACTCTACAAAGCACATTACTACTTGCCCAATCTGCATCTGAAGAAGTTAAGAGTGCAGCTCAAAAACAAGCTGACCAGATAATTAAAGAATCAGAGCTTAAAGCTAAACAAGCAACTGAAGGGATAGAACAAGAGATAACAGAAAAGAAAAAGGAACTTGAGGGCATAAATAAACAATTTGATGTTTATAAAGCTAAAATGGAATCTTTATTAATAGCTCAATTAGAGCTTTTAAAAGAGATTAAAAGTGAAGATTAAAATATATGAAATTACATTTTTGTAATAAAAATTAAGGGATAAACGGTATTTTTTTCATTTATCTCTTTATTTTATTTTGAAAGTATGTTAAAATGTATGTGTTACATATACATTAAAGATATATTACAATTTAATTTATGCTATTGACAATTAGCAAAATAAGGATAAAATAAGGGTATGAGAGTAATAAGCGGAAAAGCAAAAGGAACAAATCTAAGCTCAATTGAAAGTTTATCTACAAGACCAACTTTAGATAGAGTAAAGGAATCATTATTTAATATAATTCAAGAAAAAATAAATGATTCTATTGTTTTAGATTTATTTGCTGGTAGCGGAGCTTTAGGAATTGAAGCACTTTCTAGAGGAGCAAAAAAAGCATATTTCTGTGACAATAATTATGATGCAATAAAAATGATTAAGAAAAATGTAGAAAAAACTCATTTTTTAAATCAATCAGTAATAATAAATAGTAATTATAAAAAATGTTTACAATGCTTGAATGAAAAATTTGATATTATTTTCATTGACCCACCATATAAAGATAATCTGTCAGTAGATAGTATAAAGATTATAATAGAACAAGGCATTTTGAATAAAGATGCTCTAATGATTATTGAAACAGATGAAATATGTAGAGACAAAAGAAACCTTGAAGAGTTAAAAAATATAATGATTATAGACGAAAGAAAATATGGTAGAGCAAGTTTATTATTTATAAAAGAGGAGAACTAATATGGAAATCTTTACATTATTAGAATCATTAGAAGAACTAATAGAACAAAGTAAAAAAATGCCATTGTCAAATAAATGTATTGTAGATCAAGATGCAGTCTTAGATTTAATTAAAGAAATAAGACTAAAACTTCCTGATGACTTAAAACAAGCTAAATGGGTAAGAGAAGAAAGAGAAAGAATATTAGCAGAAGCAAAAAAAGAGGCAGATGATGTTGTAAAAGAGGCAGAAAATAGAATAATATCAATGATAGATGAACACGAAATCACAAAGAAAGCTTATGAGCAAAAAAATCAAATTATGTCTGCTGCAAACGAAAATGCAAGACAAATTACAGGTGGAGCTAGAGAATATGCAGATGGAATATTACAGTCACTTTCTAAATCATTAGAATCTGTTTTAAAAGAAATAGAACAAAATAGAAAAGAACTTAAATAGTATAAAAGGAGTTATACTTTAATGGAAGAAAAAAAGGAAAATAAATTTTTAAAAATAATAATTACTGTTTCAGTAATTATTATTTTGTTATTTGCAGTAGGTTTTGGAATCTATTATACAATAAATAC
The DNA here is from genome assembly GCA_947628015.1 of uncultured Clostridia bacterium. GTDB lineage: Bacteria > Bacillota > Clostridia > TANB77 > CAG-508 > CAG-793. Next base: position 6,831 of record CANQYG010000069.1, on the reverse strand, counting down.
TATAAATAAACCTAATGAAAAAAATGAAGTTGCAACATCAAATGAATTAGAGGCAAATGAAATTGAACAGATTGAAGAGGCAGAAAAAGTTGTAAATAATGAAATTATTGAAAATGAAACAGATGAATTAAACAAAAAATATGGAAGAGTAGATATTGTTTGGGTAGATAAAAATAATAAAATTATAGCAAAGCCACTAGAGCCAGTATTAAAAGGAATGGTTCCAGTAAAATATTCTGATGAGGAAAAAGACTTTGTTGAAACTACAAAAGATGATGCATCTTGGTATAACTATGAAAATCAAAGATGGGCAAATGCAATGGATAATGAAAGTTATTTTGTATGGATACCTAGATATGCGTATAAAATAACATATTATTCAGATAGTACATATTCAAAAGAAATAGGATATAGCGATTCTAGAGGAATATTAAAAGTAGGAGAAAATGATTCTTTAATAAGAATAGATAGCGTAGAACCAGGGCTTACTGAAGTAGGAAACCATTATATTTTAGCTCCAGCGTTTAGTAGAGATACAGCAAGTGGATATAAAAATGGTGGCTGGGATGGAAATTTGAGCGGAATATGGGTTTCAAAATATGAAATGAGTATGGAGAAAGATGGAAACCAAGTTGAAACAGTAAGTAGCAAAGATGGAAATGTATTTACAAGTGAAAGTATTAAGGCTGTAAGTAAACCGGGAGTATCATCTTGGAGAAATATAAAAATAGGCGTAAGCTATATAAACTCTTATAATTATAATAGAGATTTGGAAAGCCATTTAATAAAAAATAGTGAGTGGGCAGCAGTTTCATATTTATCATATAGTAAATATGGAAGAAATGGGGGAGCAGTCTCAATAAATTCAAATTCTAAGTATTTAACAGGTGGAAATAATTTAAAAAGTGAAATATATATATATAATGGAAAACAAAGTACAACTGGAAATTATACAGGTATATATGATATGTCAGGAGGAGCTTGGGAATTTATATCAGCCTTTATAAATAATACTTATGAAGGATTAATCACTTATGGAGGAAATGGCACAGGAAATTTATGTGAAAATTCAAGAAATACAAAATATAAAACTGTATATTCTATTGGAAATATGGAAAAAGAAGGACATATATATAATAGTGCAATTGCAAATGAAAATTATTTGCTTACTAGAAATAGGAGAGGAGAAGCTATATATGAAACTTCGACATCTGGATATGGAACAGATAGTTGGAACACATCATCAAGTTTTTATCCTCAAAGAGATACACCATTCTTTGCAAGAGGAGGAGACTTTTCAAGTGGAACAGGAGCAGGAATATTTAGCTTTAATCCATCAAATGGACAAGCTGATGCAGGAGTAGGTTTTAGAGTAGCTTTGGTGTGTGAGTAATAAATAAAATTAATAGGGAACATTAAATTATGAGAATGAAATTTAAGCCATGGGCTAGAGAAGAATTAGAAACAAGTCCATTTTATATAGATAATCCACAAGAATATAAAAATAAGTGGAAAAAGGTATTTGAAAAAGAGCAAATATTGCATTTAGAATTGGGTTGCGGAAAAGGAAACTTTTGTGCGAAAATCTCAAAGCAACATCAAGAAATAAACTATATAGCAATAGATTTGGTAGATGCTATGCTTGGAATGGCAAAAAGAAATGTAGAGGCAGAATATGGAATTAGAAAATCAACAGATGCAGAAGAAGTAGAAAATGAAGTTGAAAAACAAAAAGTAGTAAAAAATTTAAAATTAACAAGATATGATATATCAAGAATATCTGATGTGTTTGGAAAAGAAGATGATATAAAAAGAATTTATATTAATTTTTGTAATCCATGGCCACGTGGAAAACATCATAAAAAAAGATTAACACATAAAAGACAATTAGAACAATATAAAGAATTTTTAACTGGAGAGATATTTTTTAAAACAGATGATGACAATTTATTTGAAGATTCAATAAATTATTTTAAAGAATCAGGATTTGTTATTCAAAAAATAACCTATGACTTAAGTAATGAAGAAAACTTTTGGAATGGGGAAGAAAATATAGAAACAGAACATGAAAAAATGTTTAAAAATGAAGGAATAAAAATAAAAGCTTTAATAGCTAAGAAAGAGTAAAAAAATACATAGAAGTAAAGCAAATAATGCAATTACTTCTATGTATTTTCTCTTGATTTTATTACTTTGAATTATTATTTGCTAAATAATTTTTCTGCACTTGGATTCCACATTACTGCACTTGAGACAGAATCATTGTCATCATTTAAAAGTTTTTTTAGAGTCTTTTCTGGAGTACTGGTATTAGAGGCAACAGCTATTTTAACTTTCAAAAACTCGTCATTAGAAAGTTTGGTAAGTATATCTTTAGGAGTAGCTTTATTATGAGCAACAGACTCTCTAACATACCATGATTCATCATCAGCAAGCTTTCTCAAAACTTCCTCAGGTGTACTTGTATTTCTAGCAACTTTTGATTTGATATCTGTATCTTCTTTTTTGGAAAGCATTGTAAGTAATGTTGGAGAAGAGCCAGTATTAGATGCTACCGCTAATATGATAAGACGTTGTTGATTATCATTAGCAAGCCTTGTAAGAGCTCCATCTGGTGTGTTTACATTAAGTGCAACTGCTTCTTTGACATAAATATTTTCGTCATCAGCAAGTTTTGAAAGAACTTCTTTAGGAGTATTAATATTATCTACTACTGATTTTTTGACAGTCCAGTCATCACTTTCAGCAAGCTGTGATAATATGTCTCCATCGGTAATTAGTTCTGCAATCAATTTATGAAGTTGTTCCCGAAGTAAAATTTTCTTCAACTTTGTAAAATCTAAAGTAATATTCATTTTTTTTCCTCCTTAAATTATTAATAGAAGTTAATTTTAATAGTTCAAAAGAATGAAAAAATAATATCATATTATGTCGTTTTTTACAAGATTTTTTTAGTAAATATTTATTATAAGTTATACATATTATCTTTTTTTATCCATACAGAAACACTACCACCATTAACATAGAAAATCCCATTGCCATCTTTATCAACATATACAGTTTCTTTAATATTTCCAGTACAATCATATAAAACTGAATTGGCTAAGTTTTTACCAACATTCATTTGCTTACTACCACCATCGCCATCACTTAAAATAACAGCAAGTCCAGAATCTTGATGGTAGTAATCACCTTCTCTAGTCCAACCAATAATGTTTGGGTTATCAAAATAATCTGTTTGCTTTCCATAAGCCATATTTTTTCTAACAAGTAATAATACATCTAATAATTCTTGCATTGGCGCTATATTTTTTTCTGGTATACCATAATAATCACCATAAAATATACATGGAATTCCTTTTTCTCTTAATAATATCATGCTATAAGCAAGAGGCTTAAACCATTCTTTAATCCAAGACTCTAAAGATTGACCTGGTTCTGTATCATGATTATCAACAAAAGTAACAGCTTTAGAAGGTCTTCTATCAACTAAAGTAACTTCAAAAATATTACGCATATCATAATGTCCGAAACTTTCAGATGCTTCTTTAAAATGTATATGAAGAGGAACATCAAAAAGAGAATCAACTTGTTCATTGTAATCAAGATAATTAATAAGACTATCAACATTAACACTGTAATATTCTCCAACAGTAAATAAGTCTTTATTAAATGTATCTTTTAAATTTGAAAGCCATCTTTTATAAAAAGAAGAACGTATATGTTTTATTGCATCTAATCTAAAACCATCAACATTAGTTTGTTCTAAATACCATTTACCCCATGAAAGTAAATCATCAACAGAATCTAGATTATTAAAATCTACATCGCATCCCATTAAGTAATCATAATTTCCAAGTTCTTTATCAACTTCATTACTGAATTGTTTTCCATAAAATCTAAATATTCCGTTTTCTTTTTTTATGTCATCATAATCAATAGATGTAAAGTGAGACCAGTCTAATTTAAAATCGGAATATTTATTATTTCTTCCAGCAAAATTGTATTTTGTCCAAGCAGAAATTTTTCTTAAATCTCCAATTATTTCGTTTCTATTTTCAGGATTTATTTTATAAGCAAGAATTTCTTGCTGCTCATCAGCACCCATTCTATGATTTAAAACAATATCTGCAAATACTTGAATTCCATCAAGTTGCAAAGTCCTTATTGCAGCAACATATTCATCTTTAGTGCCATATTTTGTTCTGATAGTACCTTTTTGATTAAACTCTCCTAAATCATATAAATCATAAACACCATAACCAGTATCATTAATGCCACTAGCACCTTTATATGCAGGAGGAAGCCAAACAGAAGTAATTCCTAATTTTTTTAAGGTAGGAGAAACATTAATAACCTTTTTCCACAAATTGCAATTATTAGGCAAATACCACTCAAAATATTGCATCATAGTTTTATTATTATTTTTCATAAGAATTCCTTTCAAATTACTCTTTAGTATTTTTTTTAATATATCATAATTATATCATATTGTAAAAAAATAAAGCAAAAAATAAAAGGAAGATGAAAAACACCTTCCTTTTGATTAATGTTTTGCAACATAAATCGTGATACTATGATACAGATAATCTTAAAGCTACTTAAAAATCCTTATTAGGGATGTAAGAAATCTTTACATTGATGTTGAAATCATCGCCTCCTGTGGAATTAGCCAGTAGCTCAAGCTTTTCAACTATTTTTGATACATCCTTCCGAGATTCACCTGAAGAACCAATCGAAGAATCACTCAAAAAGTTTTCAAAATTTACTGTAACGTTCATAGCATTCCTCCTTAAAAATAAATTATTAAATTGAAAGTTTCATTAATCCCTATAAAAAGGGGTAATATAACTATTATAATATATTATGTTAATTTTTGCAATACTTTTTTGTTTTTTATTAAAGGTTTAGAGAAACGAATGTTTATGAATATAGAATTAATTTCATTTTTAATTAATGTAAAAACTTAATAAAAAACAAAAAATTTTATAAAAAGCTTTATTTAGCTAATTATAAGATTTTTTGCTTTTTTTATATTTTACTATTTTGTAATATACTTTTAATTTTTATTTCATTGATTTTGCCCCTATACTATGCTATATTTCTAACATAATATTTTTTTATTAAGTTTTTACCTTAATAAAAATAACATAATATAAAATTGATAGGAGGAAAAGAAAGTGAAAAAGGGAGAAATTAGAATGATAGGAATTATTATAATAATAGGAATTGTTATAATAGTAGGAATGCTTGTAATGATAGGAAAGAAACATAAAGGGGAAGAAAAAAATGTAGAAGAAAATAATATGGAAGAGAAATATGTATCAATATTGGAAGATGGAACAAAGTTAAATATAAGTGAAAAAATGAAACAAGTAAGAAAAATAGAAGGAATAGAAATAAGAGATATACAGTTAACAAACCAAGATGGAGTAACAGTAATATTAGGAACAGTAACAAATACAACAAATAGTGATAAAGGAATAACACCAGTAAAGATAACTCTATATAATGATAAAGGAAATAAGATAGAAGAAATAGAGGGAATAATCCCATCAGTAAAAGCAGGAGAAAGTGAGCAAATGAATATAGGAACATCAGTAGATTATTCAAATGCATATGACTTAAAAATAGAAGTAATGAGATAAGAAGGAAGGAGGACATAAGAGGAAAATAAAATATGAAAAGAGAAAAAGGAATAACACTAATAGCATTAGTGGTAACGATAATATTGCTATTAATATTAGTAGGGGTAACCATAAGGATATTAGGAGGAGAAGAAGGTTTAATAAAAAGATCAATAGAATCAAAAATGCAGTATGAAGTAGAATATTATAAAGAGCAAGTGGAGATAGCAAGAGGAGATACAATGGTGGACAAGCAAGGAAAGGCGACATTAGATGAATTATTAAAAAAGATAGAAGAAAAGAAAGTATTTGAAGGAGGATATGTAAGGAAAGTAGATGATACAAAAGCAAGAGCAACAACCAAAGAAGGATATATAATAGAAATAACAGAAGAAGGAGTAAAAGGAGTAGGAAAAGAAACAGTAGAGAAAGCACCAACAGGAGAATTAATAAAAGGAAAAATAGGAATAACAATAAAGCCGGGAGCAGAAAAAGAATGGACTAATGAAGATGTAGAAGTAACGATAACAAATAGGGTAGAAGGAAATTATTATATAATATATAGCATGGATAATCCATTAGATGGAGAGCAGAGATGGATAGAAACAGAGGCACATGGAGAAGGAGCAAGTGTAACAATAACAGTAGAAACAAATAAAATAATATATGCAAATATAAGAAATGCAGTAGGAGAAAGAACAAATACATATGCAAGTATGGAGATAAAGAAAATAGATAAGATATCGCCACCAAAATTTGAAGCAGAAATAACAGAAACAACAAGAAGTATAACAGTAGATGCAAGTAGTGCAAAAGATGGGGAAAAAACAAAAGAATATGGACAAAGTGGAATAGAAAGTTATAGTTATAGTATAAGTAAAGATGGAGGAACAACATGGCAAGGAGAAAATGAAGAAACAGAGTGGACAGAATATAAAAATGAAAGTAAATATACATTTGACGAATTACTACAAGGGAAAGAATATCAAGTAAGAGTAAAAGTAAAAGATAAAGCAGGAAATGAAACAAAAGAAGAAGATATAATAACACAAAAGAAAGAAACAGGAACAGTAAGTATAGCAAGTGGAAATATAACATATAGTGAACCAAATTGGAATGCAGAAACCCATAAAGCAAGTATAACATTGTCGACAAAGGTGTCAGGAATGCAAATTCAGTATCAAGTAGGAAGTACAACAGGAAC
>CANQYG010000068.1 GCA_947628015.1 uncultured Clostridia bacterium | reverse complement strand
TGTTATATCATTAGATAATGTATTTATTACTTTTGCACCCCAACCTTGTTCTTTTTTCTTATGTACTAGAATATTTCCTATGTCCCAATATAAATCTAATAATGTTATATTAGCAGAAATTACAGCTTTTTGTTGCGCTAATTCAATTTTTTGAATAATCAATTCTAATGTATCTTTATAATCACTTGGTAATAGTTCGTTTTTCATAATATCAATCCTCCTTTTTTTATCACATTTAAATTTTGCAACCGCAGTTGCAAAATTAGGAATATTTATAAATTTGTTTAATAATATTATAAAATTCAAAATTTTTCCATATGATTTATCAATGTATTTTCCACAAACATCATTATATATTCTGCTTTTTTATGTTCTTTCAAATAGTTTAATCTCATTCTACATTTTAATTTTCGTAATAAGAAAATATACGTGTAACAACAAGTACTATTAAATTTATACCTTATGTTATTTTTATTAAGTTTTTACATTAATAAATTTTTTATATTTATTTAATTTGCAATTCTTGATTTAAAAATCCATAAGTTTTATATCCATTTCCTTTTTCTCTTGCTAAAGCTGCAATATATGCTCTTCTAACCTCTGAATTTATTGGATTTTTACCTGATACTGTTCCATTTAAAAGTTCATCAATTGTATAAATATTATTATTTAAACTAACTATACATTCATAGGCTAATGGATTTTGTTGTAAGTAATAATAATAATTTTTTTCTTTTCCTCCTGTTCCTTCCTTAGATGGCACTGTACAACCCTGTCTATCATAGTCTAAATTTCTATACCCAATTACACCTATGCTTGTTCCATTTTTTTGCTTATTAGTTATTTCAGCATTATAATCATAACATCTTGGATTATGATAATCTACTGAGCTTGAATTATTATCTTGCACATATATTGTTTCTTTTGATACAAAGTCTTTTACTTTTGTATTCGCAACTATAGCATAACTACTATAATATTTATAATTACCTATTGTTAGTCCTTGCATAAATGATACTACTGTTACATTATTACATATTCTGTGCCATTCTTCTTCTGTTAATACTGGCATTTCAAAGTCATATGTTCCACCTATATAACTATTAAAGTTTGCTATCGTTGATACTAAGCTTGATTCGATTGAACTAATTATTACATCTAATCTATGTCTATTAAATGATGATTCTTCTAATTCAGGATCATTTTCCCCGCTTAGTTGAAATACTTTTGAATTACTATAAGTACTTTTTGTATGACTTTCTACACCAATTGTTGTAGTATATTTTACATGATATGTTTCTGTTTTTATAACATTATTTGGATCTAATTTTCCATTTTTATCATATGGTATATTAGATGATATAACTCTTACTGTATTTCCATTTTCATTTACTTGATTTGTTATTCCTAAATCTATTAATTCTAATGCTGGTTGCACATTTTTACTAAATGTAACTGCTCGATAATAATAATAATATGAATTTACATCTTTAAAGCATCTATCACTACTATACATATCATTATCATCGGTAACTCCCAAAAATGCTTTTAATTCATCGAATGTACTTTTACTTATATATGTTCTTTTATCTCCATCTAAGAAAAATATAGGATATCCGTCATAAGTCATATTGAAACTTAAGTTATTTGTTCCATCACTTTCAACAGTAGCTCCTATATGCTCTACATCTAAGTAATATTTTATATTATTATATAAAATATAATTAAAATATTTTGGATTTTCACTAGTTACTATATAATTATAATTTACTCTATTATATTCTTTTGTAATTTTTGTATCATAAGCAATTATATATTCTCCTAATTTTTCCGGTCTAATTACTACTTCATTTGCTTTTCCCGGATATAATCTAACTGTTTTATCACTAAAGTTTGCTGGATTTCCGTTTGTTTGCATATTTACTTGTATATTATTATAGTTTATATAATATCCTGACTGAGCAATATTTCTCATTATTCCACTGCCATCTCTATATGAGCCTGTTACTGTAATATAATTATCTAATGTATAATTTACTATTAAATCATAATTTCCATTTTTATCTGCATATTCACATGAGTAATAAATATATGGTTTTAATCCATATTCTTTTCTACTTAAATTATATTTTTTACTATATTCGACTGTATCTGAAGCACTAGCAACATTATCATATGCACCATACACATAATATCCATCATAAAGTGTATATAACATTGCTGGTATATAATCTTTTAATTCTTGTTTTCCCAATGCACTTGAAGAAAAACCTGCTGCTAAGCTATTAAAAAAAGAGTTAATGGCTGCATTTATATCTCTAACTTTTGAATTAGTTGCTGATTCATAACTATTATGTAATGTATTCATTTGATATGCTCTTACTGAATCATATGTTGAATTTAACAATGTTGAATCATAATCAGCTTGTTTATTTGCAACAGTTATTAAATTACCTGTATATACTGATAATACTAAAGATATCGGTAATACTATTATTATAAAAACTACAGCAAAATTTTGTAACTTCATAATTTTACCTTTCGTATAAAAATCATCTATTATATAATATCAAACTATAATTTCATTTTCAATAAAAAATAATTAAAAATAATAATAATTTTAAGCAAAATTTCATTTTGAATTCCACTTTACAATAAAAAATAACTTTTACATATTTCTTGACTTTCTATATATAAATAAAGTATAATAAAAGTAGAAAGTAAGCAAACACAGAAATGTGTGTTGCCCAAAATTAATTGGAAAAAGCACTACACTGCCTGCAAGCAAATGTGTAATGCTTTTTTATTTTATATGCTTTTTACCCCTTTGTATGTATATAATACATAGCAAGGCTAAATTAATTGTTATAGATATCATTAACCCTATAAAAAAGAATTCTAATATTTTTAACATAGCCTCACCTCCTGACTCTTGATAAGAAATCAGGGTAGAAGGCAACACACACATCTACTAAACTTACTTTCCATGTTACAGATTTTATAACAATTACTTAAAAATGTCTATAATTTTTTCTTTATTTGCTAAATTTTTCTTTTGTTGAAATTTATTATATTTCATTTATTATTTTTGCTAAATACTTCATTGAATTTATACTTTCTTCTAAAGTATTTCCTGTCGCACCTACTTCTATTATACAACCTCCTTTTGCTAAGTGCTGATTATATTCTGAATTTCTTAAAATTAATGGTTTGAAAAGTCCGTGGATACAATTCATTTGCTTTTTGCATTACTTTTAATGCAAATTTTAAGTTTTGCACCCAATTTTCATTAAGACCTCCCATTACAAACATTAATTGTGATGCATACTCTTCTCCTATTTTTACTTTTGGTGCATAACTTGCATCTGCTATTGCATCTCTATGCAAATCTATTATTATATCTGTATCTGGATTATTTTCTAAACATCTTTGTGCTGTAACCAATGACCTTGAATAAGACCCACTATATGCTGGATGGTCATGATATGTTTTATCATGAATTACTTGTATTCCAAATAAGCTTAATTGTGCATCTAATTCATCTCCTACTCTTGCTACTGAATAATTCAAATCCACCGACCTATAATTCCCACTTGCTTGATAATTAAATTTTTCTGTTGGTGTATAACTTTCACAAGTATGTGTATGATATATAATTACTTTACTTTTATTTACCTCTATATCTGGAGTCATTATTTCATCTGTTAATTCATGGTCTGACATATTATTAATCAATATTCCATTGTAGTTATTTGTTACTCTTGGATTAACTCCGCTATCTATTACTTCTGTTGTTACATCTGTCCTTGCTTCATTTACTTTTTCTTCAGCAACTTCTTTTGTTTCACTTTGTAAGTCTTGCTCTTCATTTTTATTTTCTGGTTCTTTTAAATTACTTGCAAGTGCTAATTCTGACAAAAAAATAAGACTTCTATCTTTTTTACTAGTGTTTTCTTCATTATTTACTACTTCTATTTGTGTAATCGTACTTGAAATTGAATTTAAAAGTGCTTCTTGTTTTATTGAACTTCCTACTTGTTTTGCTAAGTTTTGATTTGATACAACTTGCATTATTATTAATAATATAATTATCGGAATTAATATTCTTATAAAATATTTAATTAAATCACTTATCCTAAAAACTTTTATCATAATTATAATATATTCTTACAAGCTTTCATTTATTACATTTTACATAATTTATTTAAATTAAATTTTATGTATAAATTTTCTATTTTTAGCAAAATATAAGATTAAATTTTAATTAAAAGGAGATTATATATAAATTTATTATGAGCTTTTGGAAAAATGTAATTAAATCTCTATTTGAAGATGAAGTAGATTCTGCTGATTCTTTTGTTTTGCTTGAAACAACTCAAGGTGATGAAAATAAAACTGTTCCTGAGGATTTACTGAAAAATAAAAACGTATATCCTTCTTTAGATGTGAATTTAGAATATATTAATGCTAGATTTAACTCTTTAATTAACTCAGATATTAAAATTAGAGAGTTTTTAATTCATGTCAGAAATAAAGAATATAAGGCTTTTTTACTTTACATTGATGGTATGTCTGATAATGATTCTATTAATGAATTTATATTAAAACCTTTGATGCTAAGAAATGATGCTAATACTTATCAAGAAGATCAAGTAATATCTCAAGCTATTACTAACAATATTTCTGTTAGAAAAGTTAAAAAGTTTAATATAACTGATTATATATTAGATAGTCTGCTTCCTCAAAATGATGTCGAAAAAGTTAACTCTTTCGACACTATTTCAGATGATGTGGTTTCTGGAAATTGTGTACTTTTTGTAGATACTTTAGATTATGCTTTTGATATTTCTACTAAAAAGTTTGAAACTAGAAGTATTTCAGAGCCAAAAAATGAGCCTATTATAAGAGGTTCTCAAGAAGCTTTTGTTGAGAACTTAAGAACTAATACTTCTATGATAAGAAGAAATTTATCAAATGAAAATTTAGTTATTGAAAACTTGACTGTTGGAAAAATTGATAAAAATAAGTGTGCTGTATGCTATTTAAAAAATATTGCAAACAACGATTTAGTTGCAGAGGTCAAATACAGAATTAATAATATCGATGTTGATTATTGCTCTTCTGTTGGAGAACTTGAACAATTTATTAAAGATGATATTACATCTACTCTTCCAGAGGCTGTTTCTACTGAAAGAGTTGATAGAGCTGTGTCATATCTACTTCAAGGTAGAGTAGTAATTGTTTATAATGGCTGTCCTTATGTACTAGTTGTTCCTATTACTGTTTTTGATTTTTTAAAATCTCAAGAGGATATTAATATCAACCACGTTGCTGCAAATTTACTTAAAATTATTCGTGCTATTTCTGTACTTTTAACCCTTCTACTTCCTGGATTCTATATAGCAATTACAACTTATCATAGTGAACTTCTGCCCACCGACCTCTTGTTTTCAATAGTTGCTTCAAGGTCGTCCGTGCCATTTATGATTATTGTTGAAATTTTGATTATGGAAATTTCTTTTGAAATTATACGTGAGGCTGGATTAAGAGTTCCTTCCAATTTAGGTAATACCGTGGGAATTGTTGGTACCTTGATTTTAGGTCAAGCTGCTGTTGAAGCTAACATTGTATCTCCTATTTTGGTAATTATAGTTGCTATTACTGGTATAACATCTTTTTCAGTTTTAGATTTTTCATTTAGCTTTCACTTAAGAATTGCAAGATTTGTTTACACAATACTTGGTGCTTTATCTGGATTTTTAGGAATAGCTGTTGGCTTATTTATTCATATAGCTATACTTTGCTCTCTAAAATCATTTGGAGTTCCATACCTTACACCATATGCTCCAATCAATGTAAAAAGTAAAAGCAAATATCTTCTTAAGCCTGCTTGGAAACGAGAGTATAGAGATGAATGGCTTGCAACAAAAAGACCTAAAGCTCAAGATGAAATTAGCTTAAAGTGGAGAAAAAATAAAAATGTCTAAACTTAAAGCTCGCTAGTTTAAAAAGCTTAAACATTTGGATTTAATAAAATAATAGATTTTGAAAGGAGAGATTTTCTTGAATTCAGATAAATTAAATGCAATAGAAGCTACCTTTTTAGTAATTATTGTAACACTTGCTCATATTATACTTAACCTTCCAAACACAATACTAAGTTCTGTTGGGTCTTCTGCAATAATTAATGTACTCTATATATCTTTTTTAATATTTATATTTTTCTTAATTATAAATAAACTATTTAGCTCATTTCCCGGAAAAGATATTTTAGATGTTTCAGAATATGTTGGTGGAAAAACATTAAAAATTATAACAAATATTTTATATACTTTATCTTTAACTTTTACATGTGGAATATTAATTTTAGACTTTTCAGAAATGCTTAAATTAATATATTTTCCAGATGCAGTTGTACCGTTTATTGTTGGTATATTTTTGCTAACTGCTATTATTGTTAATAAAATAGGATTTAAAAATGTTGTAAAAGTTAATACATTAATTGTATTTGTAGCGTTAATTGCTGTTGTTATTGTATTTGCTGCATCTTTTAGTCATGTTGATTTTCAAAGGATATTTCCGATAATGGGAAAAGGAATAAATGAGACTTTCTTTTCAGGAATATTAAATATATATGCCTTTGCAGGTCTTATATATTTGTATTTGATAAAACCAAATTTGAGAAATGAAAAAGACTATAAAAAAGTTGGAATAGCTTCAATTATACTTTCTAGTTTATATTTACTTTTAAGTGTAGCATCTTTACTTTTCTTATTTCCTTTTCTAACAACTGGTACAGAAACATTATCTGTTTATATGAGTACAAGAGCTATAAAACTTGGAAAGTTTTTTGAAAGAACTGACGCTTTATTTATTTTAGTATGGATATTTGCCTTTTTATCTTATCTTTCAGTTATTATATCTTATCTTACAAAAATAAATAAAAAAGTATGGAATGCAAAACACTCTTCTCCAATTATATATATAATTGCACTTTTGACATTAATTGCAACTCTTATTCCAACAAACTCTACACAAATAAGATTTATTGAAGATCATATTTATAAATATTTATCTTTGTTTGTAGTATTTGTATATAGTTTTTTAATTCTTTTAATTGGATATTTGAAAAAGAATAATTATATGGCAAAAAGAAGAAAAACTAGAAAATCAATTGTTAAAATTAATAATTAATTTATTATTATTAATTAAAATATTGTAATTCTCTGTGGCTTGTTGTCGCGACGCAACCTAAAGATTGCTGCTCCAATCGCCCTCGCTAGCTCGGTTGGTCGCTACGCGCCACTGCCGAATTTACAATATTTTAATTTAATAAATAACTAAGAAAGGATTAAATTTAATGAAAGCTAGAAACTTTTTAATAGTATTACTAGGACTTGTTTTTATATTTTTTTCTGTTTCAAATGGCAAACGGCGTTAATTCTATTGATGAACTTGCTTATGTTGTTGCTATTGGTTTTGATGCCCGGAGAAAATAGCAACTTAAAAATTAGTTTTCAGATAAATATGCCAACTTCTGCTAAAGAGCAAAGTAGTGGTAGTGAATCTTCAGAATCAAGTTCTTCTGTTATAAATACTGTTGAATGCAATAGCTTTGATATTGGAGTAAGTCTTCTTAATAGTTACTTAAGTAAAAAAGTTAATATGACTCATTGTAAATATCTAATATTTTCAGAAGAACTTGCTGCAAAAGGAATAGGAAACTATATATATAGCTTAAAAAATAACGTTGAAATAAGACCAACTTGTAATATATTAATATCAAAATGTAGTGCTAATTATTTTTTAGAAAACTCAAAATCCGTTATTGACGAAGTTGCAGCTAAATATTTTAGCTTAGAAACATCATCAGAAAAAAATACAAGTTATACAGAAGCTGTAACATTAAAGGATTTTTTCTGTGACTTGTCTGATACATTTGGTTCTCCTTATGCAATTTTAGGAAGTGTTAATGACCTTGAATCAAACAATGTTAGTGGAACTGATTCTTCTTTAAATGATCAAGAATATACTGCAAAAGAATCTGATGAAAATAATCAGAAAAATATTGAAAATCTTGGTCTTGCAATTTTTAAAGAAGATAAGTTAATTGGAGAATTAAGTGGTTTAGAAACAATTATTCATCTTATTTTAAGCAATAACTTTCAAAATGCTACTGTAAATATTCCTAGTCCTTTTAATGATTCTAATTTTATATCTTTGTATATTTATAGTGCAAAATCTAAGAATTCTGCACAAATATTAAATGGTACTCCATATATAAAATGTAATGTAAATTTACAAATGAAGCTACTTACTTCTTCTCAAAGTGCTAATTATATGACAACTGAAAATAAAAAGCTTATTGAAGAATATGCAAACTCTTACTTTCTAGCTCATATAAATAATTATCTCTATAAGACATCTAAAGAGTTCCAGTCTGATATTTGTAAATTTGGAAAATATGCTGTTAAGCATTTTCTAACTTGGAACTCTTGGACTGAATATGATTGGTCAAATAAATATCAAGATGCATTTTTTAAAGCTGATATTCAAAGTAATCTATCTTCTAGTTATTTGATAATGGAAACTAATGAATAATTTTTTTATAAAAAATACTTATATACTCTTACTTAAGTATATAAGTATCTTTTAATGATAAGTAAAAATTTATGTTTAATATCATAAGAAGTTTAAAGTTTACACAAAGAATCCCATACTCTCAAAAATATTGACTTTCGTCATAACACTAAATGTTCAATATCCATCAATTCTCCCTCATTAATGTATATTTCGCATCACTTTCTGTATCCGCAATCTCTACAAGACTGTAACCACTTTCTTCTAAATTAATAGATATAACAGGACGAAGCCTGTCACTACTCAAACAATTATCTCCGTTCGTAAAAATCAATGTTCCTCCATGTACACTATGATTCGAACCTCCGTTCTCATTATCTAACCTCCCAATTGAAAATTCGAACGAATTCTCGTCGCAAAACACACAACGAGTAGATAACCAATGAGTTTGAGGCCTTTCTTCGAACGAAGCTCCCCAACCAAACAAGATGTCAAAATAGATCTCATTCGGAAAATTTTCCTCTTTCGCATCATAAACATAATATGACTGCTTG
>CANQYG010000067.1 GCA_947628015.1 uncultured Clostridia bacterium | reverse complement strand
TTTAATTTTTGTACTTTTTTCTTACTTATTAATTGCAATTTAATCTTTTCTTGTATTTCCTTACATTTCATTTGTTTAAAACCTCCACTTTCACATTATGTTATTTTTATTAAGGTAAAACCTTAATAAAAAAGTAAAAAATCTTATAATTAGCTTTACTTCAAGCTTTTTATAAGATTTTTATTTTCAATTTCTTATTTAATTATTACAAACTTTTAATTTATATTTTCTTGATTTTATATTGATATTATGCTATATTTTTCATATATTAATTTTTATTAAGGTTTTACATTAATTAAAATTTTCTCAAATTAATTTCAAATTCTATAAATTCGTCATCATTTTTTACTTTTATGTCTCCACCATGTAATTCAATTATTTGCTTTGTAATTGCTAAGCCCAGACCTGCTCCTCCTGTTGATGTTGCTCTTGATTTATCCACTCTATAAAACTGTTCAAATATTTTATCTAATTTATATTTTGGTATTTTTTCACATTTATTTTTAAAGATAATATTTATATTTTTTTCACATTCTTTTACACTTATATAAATTGTTGTATTTTCATAGCTATAGTTTATTGCATTTTTTATAAGATTTTCAAAGCATCTTGCTAATTTTTCTCCATCTCCTAGATACATAATTTTGTTTGGTTTATTTATTTCTATTCTTAATTTTTTACTTTCAAGCATTGGATAACATTCTTCTATCAATTGTTCAAACAAATATGATAAGTCAATTTCTTTTTTTACTATATTTATATCTTTTATATTATATCTTGTTATATCAAAAAATTCATTTGTTAAATCTTCTAGTCTTTCTGCTTTTGATAATGCTATTTTTAAGTATTTTTGTTTTAGCTCTTCTGATATATTTTTTTCATCTGTTAAAAGTGTTAAATATCCGATTACTGATGTTAGTGGTGTTTTTAAATCATGTGCTACATACATCATTAAATTATTCTTTTTCTCTAATTCTTCTTTTGCTTCATTTTGATTTTTTATTAAATCCATTCTTATCATATTTAATCTATTTTGAAGCAACGCTTGATTTCCAGATAGTTCTATTTCTTTTTCTGGATCTTTTAACATTTTATCAATAGCTTGTATTGTTTCAACTATACTTCCGTTCATTTTTCTAATTACTAAATATGAGATTATAATTAAAATTACTATTGCACAAATAATTAGTATAACTGACTTATATGCAACTATTTCATTATAAATTACTCTACCTAAATAATGTGCTGTCATTTCTGCCAAATCGTCATTTAATATATTATCTATAAGCAATGCTGAAATTAAATATGCAACAAGTGTATATGCTACTATTTTTATTGTTGCTTTTATTGCAAGTGTACTTCTTAAACTTTTTAATTCTTTTGATACAACTGTATTTTGCATAAAAATTTCTTCCTTTCATTTTGCTAGTCTTTAATCAATTTTATAACCTACTCCCCAAACAGTTTTTATAAATTTTGGATTTTTTGTATTTTCATTTAATTTTTCTCTTATTCTTCTTATATGAACCATTACTGTATTATTGCTGTCAAAATACTTCTCTTTCCATACTTTTTCAAACAGTTCTTCTGAGCTTACTACTTGTCCTCTTCTTTTTGCTAAATATAATAATATATCAAACTCAATAGGAGTAAACTCTATTTCTTTTTCATACAGTAAGCATCTATGCTTTTTTTCATCTATTACTAATCCTTCTATTTCTATCAAATTTTCTTCTTTTATATCATTATATTTTGTATATCTTCTCAAGGCAGATTTTACTCTAGCAAGTAACTCTAATGGATTAAATGGTTTTGTCATATAATCATCTGCTCCTATTGATAATCCTGTAATCTTATCTTTATCCTCTATTTTTGCAGTAAGCATTATAATTGGAAAATTTAGATTTTTTTCTCGTATTATTTTACATATTTCAAATCCATCTACATTATCTACCATTACATCTAATATAGCTAGGTCTATTTTTTCTCTATCTATTGCATCTAATGCATCTTTTGAATTATAAAATTTTAAAATATTATAACCTTCAACTTTTAAATATACCTCAACTAAATCTGCTATTTCTTTTTCATCATCTAACACTAATATATTCATAAACTAACCTTTCGCTATAAGTATAGCATATAATTTTTTTATTTTCATTATTTAAGCTAAATGTTAAGAAAATCTTAAGATTTATTTAAACAATTCTTAAAACTTTAATTATGTTTTCCATCTATAATTAAATTAACTTTTTATTTTGAAAGGATTTTAATTATATGAAAAGAATTAAGAACAATAAGAAAAAAATTATTTTTAAAACTATAATATTTTTATTATTAATTTTTGTACTAAATAAAATGATTTATGAAGTAATTAGCTTTTTTTCTAATAATCAAATATCTTTAAATATTATTTCTTCTAGCACTTCTAATGAGCTATATGAAACTATCAAACTTGATTATAATGACAATTACAATGGAATAGGACAAAAAAGTGTATCTAATCAAGATGGTTATTTTACTACTTTTACAGATACTTCTGGAAAAACTTATAAAGAATATAAACAAAATGGCACATCTTCTTGGTCTAATAAAAAATATTGGGATGGAAATATGAGTGATACTGGTTGTGGCATAACTGCTATGTCTATAATCCTTTCAGCATATAATGTAGATGTAACTCCAGAAGATTTAAGAGAAAAATATTATCCTGTTCTTAATGGAGAAATGATTTCAAAAGAATTTTCTAAAAGCTTTAACATTGATAATTCTGATTTTTTCTATGATAGTGTTCATTTAAGTGAAAAAAATATAACCAGTCATTTAAAAACTAATAAACCTGTTTTAATCTGCGTATGGAATAAACCTTCTGCAAACCGTTGGACAACATCATCACATTATATGGTTTTACTTGCAACAGATGATAACAATATGGTTTATATTTCAAACCCTAACCGGGTTAGAAAATAATAGCAAAAGTTCTGGTTGGTACAAATTTGATGAAGTTGGACCATATATTGCTAAAGCATTATACATCTATAAATAAACAATATGAATTACAATAAAAAAGCCATTAGATATTAGTATTTCTAATGACTTTTATTTTCTTCCACATATAAATTTCAATTGTGATTTATTTTATATGTCAGTTTCATCATATTCTACGTCATAGGGTTTTGATTCTACTTTTACAGTCTTTGATGGTTCATTATTTTCTTTTTCTTTATTTTTATTTTCATCACTTACTTTAACAATAACATTTTCTTGTACTGTTTTTGTTTTATTTAATTTTTTATCTAACATCTTGGTTGTTTTTTCTATTAAATCTGGAACTAGGTCTAATAGCTTGTCTAATGAAGAACTATGTGTTACAAGCATAAGCTTTACTCCAGATGGTTGTACTACAATAAATGCAATTGGACTTATGCTTACTCCGAGCTCCAGAACCTCCTCCAAAAGGTAATTTTACATCTTCTTTTTCTTCCTCTTTTTCTTTTTTATCAGATATACCTTTTACCTTAAATTCACTTCCTCCTGCTGCAAATCCAAAGTTTACTTTAGATACAGGAATAATCACTACATTGCTTGATGTTTCTATTGGATCTCCTATAATTGTGTTAACATCAATCATTTCTCTAATTGAGTTCATAGCACTATTCATCAAACCTTCAATTGGATAATTACTCATATATTTTATCTCCTTAAAAAAATTTTGCTAATTCTATTATTTACCATTAGCTTACATTTATACATAAATTTTGAAATTAATTTTGCTGAAATTTTAATTTCATATCAACATTTTATTAGTTTACAATCAAATTTACCTTATTAATTTAATAATATCTATTGCTGGTATTGATAATACTAATGATGCATTAATATTAAATACTGATTTACCTGAATAAATTGGATTTATTTCATAATAATAGTTTTCTTTTTCGACTTTATCTACTAAAAATGGCATCAATATTGAGATTAGTATTGTTATTGCTGTTGTTGAAAGAGCTGTAAAACTTGCATTATCTGTTCCTATATTCATAAGTAATTGTAGTTTTTCTATATTTATATCTGGTATATCATTTTCAATTTGCTTTTTATCTTCTATCGCATATTTTTTTATTTCTTTCTCTTCTTTTTTTAATTTATTTTTTCTAATCTGCTTTTTCAAAAATCGAGCGATTCCCTCATCTGATATTTTAAAATTTATAATTGGAATTTTTCTTAAAAAACAAAATTTTAATTTCAAAATAAAATCAGTATGTTCAGATATTCCTGCATATTTTTTATCTTTTATAAGTTTTATTATTTCTACTAAATCTTCATAGTCTTTAATTGTAAAATTTATTAATTCAAACTTAATAGCAGAGAAAAAAATAGTAATAGCTACTATTATAAGAATTAAAATAATAGACACAATTAAAACTACCACTTTGGATTCCTCCTCATAGTAGTTTTTTCCTTTTTTATTTAATTTATACTTTTTTTATGAAATTTAATTAATTTTCCTTTTTTTAAAACTTTATTCCGTATTTTGCTTTCCATTCCTTAAAGATTTCTCTAGCATCTCTTACTTTACCATTTTGTATATCATCTTCTGCTTTTAATAAATGTTTTTCAATATCTTCTTTTAATATCTTTTCTCTATATTCTTCCATTTTCATTATTACAATATTCCTCATAACAATACAACTTTTATTTTATCAATAACTTAACTTCTTTTCTTTTTAGTAACTTCAATATCTCCAAATAATATTTCCTGTGTTGTTTCAACTTTACTTCTTCTAGACATTTCCAATAATCCTGAAAAAGCTGTTACTACTTCTTGTGGTTTACATTTTTTTAAAGAAAATAATTTGTTAAAAATAAATTTAGGTTTTCTTATCAATTCTTTAAACATAGTTTTTACAGTATCTCCAACTGAATAATTTTCAATAATAGCAATTTTTTCAATGTTTTTTGCGTTTTTATTTTCTCTTACACTTGTCCTATCTAATATATCTTTATAAACATTTATAATGTCATCTATTTTACCATTTGCTTCTAATTTTTGTTTTGGCAATTCTATTCTTTCTGGAGCTCTAAAAAATCTTTTATTATTTTCAGAATACATTTGTGAAAAAGTTTTTATTATTTCTTTATATTGTTTATATTCAACTATTCTTTGAATTAATTCTTCTTCAGAAATCATTTCTTCTTCATCTTCAACTCTTGGTAATAGTTTCTTTGATTTTATATAAAGCAAATTAGATGCCATTACTAAAAATTCAGATGTCACTTCTAAATCCATTTCTTCCATCTTTTTTATATAATCTATATATTGGTCTGTAATGTCATTTATGTTAACATCATATATATCCATTTTATTTATATCAATTAAATGGCACAAAAGGTCAAGAGGACCTTCAAAGTTCTCTATTTTGATATTATATTTAGTTGTTTCTAGTGTAAACATATTCTGCATTTTTAATGCTGTCCTCCATATAACCTTTTTTTCTTAGAAATAACTTTACTTCATTTTCTTCCATTGTGCTTATCTTTTTTAAATATAAATTTTCTGCTGATTTTATTTCATATTCTAGTAATTGATCATAATTATTAGAAAAGTAATCTTCTATAAGATTTTTATTTATTCCTTTACTTAATAATTTGTATTTAATTTCTTTTAAAGACATATTTTTTAAAGCCATAAATTCATTGACTGCCCTATCTATATAGCTTTCATCATTTATATATCCTAAGTCTTTTAAATTTTCAATTACTTCTTCAAAAATATCATCATCAAATTCATTTTTAAATTTATTTCTAATATCATTTTCTGTTCTTTTTTTGTATACTATATATTTTAGCACTCTAGATTTCACTTTATCAACTTCTTCAAGTCTTTTAAGTTTTTCTTCATCATTTGTAAAATTTAAATTTTGTATTTTTTTTATTTCTTTCTGTTCCAAAAATTTTCCTCTTCTTTATTTTTATTCTTCTTCATCTTCTGGTTCTTTTTCTTGTTCTTCATCTATAACTTCTTCACCTAAGCTATTTTCAAAAGCTTGGTCAAAATTCTTTCTAATTTTTTCTTCAAGTTCTTCCATAACTTTTGGATTATCTTCTAAATACTTTTTAGCATTTTCTCTTCCTTGACCTATTCTATCACCATTATATCCAAACCACGAGCCACTCTTTTCTACTAATCCTAAATTTATACCTATATCTAAGATATTTCCAGATTTAGAAATTCCTTGACCATATATAATATCAAATTCAGCCTCTCTAAAAGGTGGAGCAACTTTATTTTTTACAACTTTAACTCTTGCTCTACTTCCTATAACTTCTCCATCTTGTTTTATATTTTCTACTTTTCTTATATCTAATCTTACTGAAGAATAGAATTTTAATGCTCTTCCTCCTGGTGTTGTTTCAGGATTTCCAAACATAATTCCTACTTTTTCTCTTAATTGATTTATAAATACTATACAACTATTTGATTTATTAATAACACCTGCTAATTTTCTTAGTGCCTGTGACATAAGTCTTGCTTGAAGACCAACGTGGGCATCTCCCATATCTCCATCAATTTCTGCTTTTGGAACTAATGCTGCAACTGAATCTACAACAATTATATCTACTGCACCACTTCTTACTAATGCTTCTGCAATCTCTAGAGCTTGTTCTCCTGTGTCTGGTTGAGAAACTATTAAATTATCTATGTCAACTCCTAAATGCTTAGCATATACTGGATCTAACGCATGCTCTGCATCAATAAATGCTGCTACTCCTCCTTGTTTTTGTGCCTCTGCTATCATATGTAATGCAAGTGTAGTTTTTCCTGATGATTCTGGTCCAAATACTTCAATTATTCTTCCTTTTGGAATTCCTCCTATACCTAAAGCTATATCTAATCCTAATGCTCCTGTTGGTATTGCCTCTATATTTAAAGCTTTGAAATCTCCTAATTTCATAACAGAGCCTTTTCCGAATTGTTTTTCAATTTGCCCCATTGCTGCTTCTAATGCTTTTTGTCTTTCTTGATTTATTTTTTCTGTATTCATAATTTCCTCCTATATTTTTTTCTAAACATACGTTTGCTTATATTATATATTTTTTTTATTTTTTGTCAATAGTTTTTCCAAACATTTTTTCTATTTTCATTTTACATTATTGTTTCAAATTTGTTTTTCATGCTATTATTGCTGTCTAAACCATTTATAAAAATTAAAATATATAGCATATGAATTTGGTGTAATATCTCCTCCAACATTTGAATTTAATATTACTGTTCCTCTATTTCTATAAAGACCAATATGTGGAACTTCACCATTTGCTATTGATTGGGCTTTAGAAATTGTATCCAAAGAATTTATATTTTCTAAAACTTCTTCATTATAATAATTAGAAATGTTCCCTTGTCCATAAAAATATGTTAAATCCGGACTAACTGAGCTAGAAACTCCTGTTAATATTAATTGATAATTTTTATTATTTAAATAGTCTTGATATTTTTCATCATCAACTTGTACAACATTTATTTTAATTCCTACACTTGATAGCTGTTCTCTAATATTATTAGCAACTCTTACTCTTTCTTCATTACTTTTATTTACAACAAGAGATAAAGTAATTTTTCTAACATATCCATTAAGATTCTTCTGCCATCTATTATTTATATAACTCCATCCAGAATTCTCTAAAGTTTGTCTTGCTAAATCTTGATTGTATGTTACAATATTTTCTTTATTATATAAACAACTTCCATAATCTAGTGGGGCATTTGATACAACTTTTGAATTTCCAAGCACTGTACTTACAATATTATCCTTATTAATTGCATAATTTATAGCTTTTCTAACTGATACATCTGATAATATGTTATCACTACAATTAAAGCTTAAAAAGTCATAATCTCTTCCTGAATATTCTCTTTTATTATATCCCATTGTTCCTACATAGTCAGTATAATTGGTCATATAAGTATTAACTATATCTACATTTCCTAACTTAAATGTATTAAAAATTTCTCCAATCGCATTATATTTTTGCAAAGTTATTGATTGTGTTTTTGGAGTATTTGTTTTGATTTTTTTCCATCTATCATTTCTAATTAATAAAATATTATTTTCATTAATACTTGCAATTTTATACATTCCCGTTCCAATTGGAATTTTATTAGAATTTACAAAGTCTTCATCTAAATAATATCTACTTGAAATTATTGGAAATGTTAAATTATATTCAAAAAATGGTACTGCTCTATTTAATGTAATTTTTACTGTTTCAGAATCAGGTGTTTCAACATTTTCTATAGCTTCTACATTTGATAAATATATAGAATTGGTATTTTTTATTTGCTCAATTGTGTATGATACATCTCTTGATATAAAGCTACTTCCATCTTGCCATTTTACATCTGTATCTACTTTTATTTCATAAGTTAAATCAGACGTTTTAGTCATTGATTTAGCTAAATAATATTCTAAATTATAATTTGATGTTAACTTAAATAATGAATCAAATATTAAGTAATCAATATTTACTATGTCTCTATTTTTAGTTAATATTGGATTCATTGTGTCAAAATTTGTAATTCCCATTTTTAGATTTTCAACAATACTAATGTCTTTATTTTCAATTTCATTTGAGCTTTCTATATCATTTTCTTCATCTGTAGAATCATTTTTATTGTATATAATATATATCGCTCCACAAATGAGACCAATTACAACTAATATAAATATATATTTAAAAAAGTTATTACCACTTGATTTCATTATTACTCCTTTTACATAGCCTATAATATACTATTATTTATTTTTTTTCAATATATTTTATTCAAAAATGACATGAATAAATATTTGTCATCTTCACAACAATATTTACCCATGCCCCATTATTTTATTTGTATCTTATTTTCTATATATTAATAAGTATTATCTAGATTCAACAATAAGTCTAATACCTGTTCTATCCTCTCCTTCTACTTGAACTTCTGCAAATGCTGGTATGCATACTAAGTCAACTCCTGTAGGTGCTACAAATCCTCTTGCAATAGCAACTGCTTTAACTGCTTGATTTAGAGCTCCTGCTCCAATTGCTTGCATTTCTGCCTTTCTTGTTTCTTTAACCATCCCTGCAATAGCTCCTGCTACTGAATTTGGGTTAGATTTTGATGAGATTTTTAAAACTTCC
>CANQYG010000066.1 GCA_947628015.1 uncultured Clostridia bacterium | reverse complement strand
TCCTGTTTCGGTATCACTTCCATATTCTTGCTCCCATGGTACTTCAGTACTTTTATCTCCTGTCCCTTTTTCTGTAGTTTTGTCATATTTGTATGTCCATGTATTATCATGACTACTCCATATCGCTGGCGATTTATACTTGTCTGTATATGTTTTTGCTTCTCCATAATATATTAAATCAGATTCTAAGCCACCACCTATAACTTCGATCCATTCTTTTGGCTTATGTTTATATTTTGTATAATCGTAATTACTTACTGCTTCTATATCACTTCTTCTTAAATTTCTTACTGTTACTCCTGGTTCATTACTATTATAAAGTTCTCTACATACTTTATTTATTCCATATACTCCATTGTTATATCCTGCTTCATCTTTCAATTTTAATGTGGCTGTTGTTGGTGTTTCTGATATTAATCTTAAGGTTGTTCCATCATAATCCCAGATTCTCCATTTCATATCTGTATCTGTTGTAAATTGTTGTTCACTTTCATTTCCTGATGTTTCCTTTGATATAACACATTCTCCATTGGTTGGCTTATATCCTTCTACATATGCTCCTACAAATTCACTATTCATCTCTTTTACTATTTCACTTACTAATTCTTGTTCATCTTCTTGTGCCTTTTTATACTTATCTGCTGCATTTCTTGCTCTACTAAACAAACCATCTCCCGATAGTGCCATATTTAATGTTACTCCTGCTAAGATTAGCAATATTATTATTGTTACTACAAGTGCTATTAATGTTATTCCTTTTTCTTTTAATTTTTGTACTTTTTTCTTTCTTGTCAATTGTAAATTAATCTTCTCTTTTTCTTGTATTTCCTTACATTTCATTTGTTTTATCCCTCCATTTTTACATTATGTTATTTTTATTAAGGTAAAAACTTAATAAAAAAGTAAAAAATCTTATAATCAGCTTTATTTGAGCTTTTTATAAGATTTTTTGTTTTCATTTTTTATAAAATTGTTTAATACTTTTATTTTTATATTTCTTGATTTTTTCCCTACATTATGCTATATTTTTAGCATAATAATTTTTATTAAGTTTTTACATTAATAAATTATATTTTATTTATTTCTATTTTGTATATACAATGCTAGTTCTTTTAAAAATTCTG
Organism: uncultured Clostridia bacterium; assembly: GCA_947628015.1. Classification (GTDB taxonomy): domain Bacteria; phylum Bacillota; class Clostridia; order TANB77; family CAG-508; genus CAG-793. The sequence continues at coordinate 8,195 of CANQYG010000066.1, read as the reverse complement.
CTTTTTTTCCAAATTTATCTAAACTTTTAATTGCTTCTTGAGTTATTTTTTCTAGTCTTTGTTTTGATTCTTGCAAACCGTATTTTGATACATAAGTACATTTTTTACGTTTTTTATCATTTCCTACAGGTTTTCCTAGAATTTTCTCGTCTCCTTCTTCTGACAATATATCATCTTTTATCTGAAATGCTAATCCAATTTTATCTGCATAGTTTGATAATTCTTGAAGTTCTTCTTCGTTTGCTTTTCCTAATATTGCTCCCATTCTAACGCATAGCTTGAGTAGTGCTCCTGTTTTATTTATATGTATATAATCTAAATATTCTGTTGATATTTCTTTTCCTTCATATTCTGTATCTATATATTCACCTGCTATCATTCTATCTACTGCAAGAGAAAATTCATTAAATATCATTAACTTTTCTTTTAATTCTTCTTGTACACTTTTTTGTAATTCTTCACTAATTACTATATAAGCAGAGTTTAACAATCCATCTCCTGCTAAAATTGCTGTTGCTTCATTAAATTTTTTATGATTAGTTTGTCTTCCATGTCTAAAATCGTCATTATCTATTCCTGGCAAGTCATCATGTATAAGAGAAAAATTATGTACCATTTCAATTGCTACTGCATAAGGCATACATTTTTCTATATCATTTTTAAATAGTTGATATGTTGCTATTACAAGTATTGGTCTTAATCTTTTTCCTCCTCCCATCAAGCTATATTCCATAGATTTATTGAGTGTTTCTTCTATACATTTATCTTTTCTTACATATTTATCTAATTCTTTTTCTACTATTTCCTGATACTTTTTTAACTCTGCTTTAAAATCCATTTAATTCCTCCACTTAACTTTTTGTTTATACTATCATAAAAGAAAGTGATTAGCAACCACTTTCTTTTATGCTTATAATTATTCTAATTCAAATGCACCAGTATATAGCTTATAGTATGTTCCTTTTTGTGCTATTAAGTCGTTATGGTCTCCTCTTTCAATTATCTTTCCATGGTCTAAAACAATAATTGCTTTTGAATTTCTTACAGTTGACAATCTATGTGCTATTACAAATACTGTTCTTCCATCCATTAATTTATCCATACCATCTTGAACAATTTTTTCTGTTCTAGTGTCTATACTTGATGTTGCTTCATCTAATATCATAACTGGTGGATCATTTATTGCTGCTCTTGCAATTGCTAATAATTGTCTTTGACCTTGTGATAATACCCAGCCATCTCCTGATATAAATGTATCATATCCATCTGGAAGTCTTGTTATAAAATCATGTGCATTTGCTAATTTTGCCGCTTCAATTACTTGTTCATCAGTTGCATCTTTTGCACCATACTTTATATTATCCTTTATCGTTCCTGTGAAAAGATTTGTATCTTGAAGTACCATACCAAGAGAACGCCTTAAGTCATCTTTTTTGATTTTATTTATATTTATTCCATCATATCTAATTTTGCCATCTTCTATATCATAGAAACGATTTAAAAGATTTGTTATTGTTGTTTTTCCTGCTCCTGTTGCTCCAACAAATGCTATTTTTTGACCTGGTTTTGCATACAAACTTATATCATGTAATACTAAGTTATTTTCTTCATATCCAAAGTCAACGTCAAATAGTTCAATATGTCCTTTAACCTCAACATATTCTAATCTTCCGTCATGATGAGGATGTTTCCAAGCCCAAAGCTCAGTTTTCTCATCTGTTTCTGTTAAAACTCCATTTTCATATTTTGCATTTACTAATGTTACATATCCTTCATCTTCTTCTGGCTCTTCATCCATTAGCTCAAATATTCTTTTTGCTCCTGCAAGTGCCATTATAACTGAGTTTAATTGTTGTGAAATCTGTCCTATTGGTCTTGTAAATGTTTTACTTAATTGTAAAAATGCAATTATTAATCCTGTTGTTATATTTCCTATGCCATTTACTGCTAATATTCCTCCAACTATTGCAACTAAGGCATATTGAATATTTCCTAAGGCAACTAATGTTGGCATTAAAATATTTGCAAACTTATTTGCATTATTCATTGCATCAAATAGTTCATCATTTATTTTGTCAAAATCTTCTTTTGATTTTTCTTCGTGGCAAAATACTTTTACAACTTTTTGCCCATTTATCATTTCCTCAATATATCCATTTACTTTTCCAATTTGCTTTTGTTGTCTCATAAAATATTTACCACTTCTTCCAGCAATCTTTTTAGAAATTGTAAGCATAAATATTAATGATATTATTACAACCATTGTTAAATACACATTAGTAACAATCATTGCTACAAATACACCTATTACAGTAATTACAGAAGATATTAATTGTGGCATACTTTGTGCTATCATTTGCTCTAAAGTGTCTGTGTCATTAGTATAATGACTCATTATATCTCCATGTGTATGTGTATCAAAATATCTAATCGGCAATTTTTGCATTTTGCTAAACATTTCATCTCTAATTTTCTTTAATGTTCCTTGAGATATATTTACCATTACTCTTGTATAAATAAAAATTGTAACTACTCCTATTAGATAAAATGTTGCCATTATTCCTACTGCTTTTATTAGTTCTGTATAAACTGGATTTTCTACTCCAATTAATGGAGTTATATACTTATCAACTAAAGTTTGCAAAAATAATGATGATGCAATGTTTGCTGCTGTATTAACAATTATACAAATTATAACCAAAATTAGCTGTGGTTTATAATCTTTTTTCATATAGCTAAATATTCTTTTTATTGTATTAAAATCTAATTTTTTAATTGGAGGCTTTTCATTACTCATTTTCATTTCCTCCTTTCACTTGTGATGTATAAACATCTTTGTAAATTTCATTTGTTTTTAAAAGTTCTTCATGTTTTCCAATTCCATTTATTTTTCCATTATCTAAAACAATTATTTTGTCTGCATCTTCAACAGATGAAATTCTTTGTGCAATAATTATTTTTGTTGTATTTGGTATTTCTTCTCTAAAGGCTTTTCTAATTAAGCTATCTGTTTTTGTATCTACTGCACTTGTTGAATCATCAAGAATTAATATCTTAGGGCTTTTAAGTATTGCTCTTGCTATACATAGTCTTTGTTTCTGCCCTCCAGATACATTAGTTCCACCTTGTTCAATATATGTATCATATCCGTCTGGGAAGTTTCTTATAAATTCATCAGCTTGAGCTAATTTACAAGCATTAATCATTTCTTCATCAGTTGCATCTGCTTTTCCCCAACGTAAATTTTCTTTTATTGTTCCAGAAAATAATACATTTTTTTGAAGTACCATTGCTACTTGATTTCTTAAAGCTTTTAAATCATAATCTCTAACATCTACTCCACCAACTTTTACTTTCCCCTCTGTTACATCATATAACCTTGGTATTAATTGAACCAATGAAGTTTTTGAGCTTCCTGTACCTCCAATAATTCCAACTGTTTCACCTGATTTTATATCTATATTTACATCTTTTAAACAAGTTTTGTTTTTATCTTCAACATAGCTAAAACTTACATTTTCAAAAGTTATATCTCCATTTTTAACTTCTTCTATTGGATTTTCTTTATTTTTTAAATTACTTTCTTCTTTTAAAAGCTCTACTATTCTTTCTGCTGATGCTCTTGAAATCATTATCATAACTAACACCATAGAAAACATCATAAGCGACATTAATATCTGCATTGTATAAGATATTAAACTAGTTAATTCACCTGTTGTTAAATTGTTATTTATAATTAAGATTCCACCTATCAATGATATGAGTATAATTACAACATCAACTGAAAATTGCATTAATGGACTATTTAATGATACTATTTTTTCTGCCTTTGAGAAATTATCATATATTTTTTTAGATATTCCATTAAATTTTTTAATTTCATCATTTTCTGTTACATAAGATTTTACAACTCTTATTCCTCTAACATTTTCTTCAACTGTGTTGTTAAGGTCGTCATATGTTTTAAATGTTTTTTCAAAAATAGGATGTGCTTTTGTTGCAATTAAATAAAGACCTATTCCTAAAAATGGAACCATTACCAAGAAAATAAGAGCTAATCTTGGATTAATTGTAAGTACCATTATAAATGCAAAAAGCAATGTAAATGGTGCTTTAATTGCTGTTCTAATTATCATTTGAAAAGCCATTTGCACATTTGTTACATCTGTTGTATGTCTGGTTATTATACTTGCAGTGCTAAACTTATCTATATTTGAAAAAGAAAAATCTTGTACTTTATAAAACATACTTTTTCTTAAATTTTTTGCAAAACCTGATGATGCTTTAGCGCAAAATACTCCTGACAATATTCCAAAAATTAAAGATGCTATTGCGCACACAATTAAAATGATACCAATTCTATAAATCGCACCTAAATCATTTTTATTAATACCATCATCTATTAAATATGACATTAAAAATGGTATAATGATTTCCATAACTGATTCTAATGCTACAAATATTGGCGATAAAATTACATATTTTTTGTATTCTTTTATTTGTTTAGCAAGTTCTTTTATCATGACTTTTTCTTATAATCAATTATATAAATTGATTAATCCCTCCTTATCTTTTCTGTCTGTTATATAATAATTCATTTTATTTATACCGCTAGTCTATTATTATAATATATTTTTATATAATAAGCAATAAATATTTTTAATTATTTTTTATTATATTCATCTAAAAAGCTATGTACTTTTCCATCTTTTTGATAAGAAATAATAGTATCAAGATTTACATTTTGTACACTTCTAAAAATATTTATATCTATATTTGAATAAACTTTTTTTAATTCTTTTATAAGTTTCTTCATTTCTTCTCTTTTAGATTTTCCGTCTTTATTATCACAATTTGTGTAATGCTCTGTAAATCTGCACGCACATTGAATAAATTGTAAATTATTTTTTTCTCTCCAACTTATTATATCTTCTTCTCTTACTAAATAAAGTGGTCTAATAAGTTCCATTCCCGGATGCGAGGTACTTTTTACCTTTGGCATCATTGTTTGCATTTGTGCTCCATAAAACATTCCCATAAGTATTGTTTCAATTACATCATTAAAATGATGTCCTAGTGCTATTTTGTTACAACCAAGTTCTTTTGCCTTTTCATATAAATATCCTCTTCTCATTCTTGCACAAATATAGCAAGGACTGTCTGTAATATTTACTACCCTATTAAAAATATCAGTTTCAAACATTGTAATTGGTATATTTAGTAGTTTAGCATTATCAATTATTTTTTGCTTTTTTTCTTCATTATACCCCGGATTCATACATATAAAAAATAACTCAAAATTAAATTTATTATGCCTTTTAAGTTCTTGAAAACATTTTGCCATAAGCATTGAGTCTTTTCCACCTGACATACATACAGCAATTTTATCTCCTTCTTGAATCATATCATATTCTTGAATTCCTTTGACAAAATTATGCCATATTTTCTTTCTATAATCTTTAATTATGCTTCTTTCTATTTCTTCGTATTTTTTCACTAAATTTCTCCTATTTGCCTAAAAATATTTTAATAAACCATTTACTTTATCAAAAGTAAAATGGTTTATTTCTTTATTTATGTAATTACTTTATTAATTTATTTCTTGCTATAAACTTTATTTATACCAAATCCTATTATAGCTGCAATTGATGCTGTAATAACTTGATTTATTCCCATAGATAAGTTTAATGCTGTAAGCATTGGATTAGGAATATTAAGTGCAATAGCAAGTATTCTAAAACAAGTATATATTATTACTGCTTTTGCAACTATAGATGCAATTGAACTTAAAATGTAATTTACTTTTTTGCATACAAATAATTTTCTATATAAGTAAACAAATATATAATTTCCTGCCCATATTGCTGGTATCATATAAACTGTGTAAATACTTGCTGATTTAAATATTAGTCCACTAGCAATAGCAGAAATGCTTGGTAATGTAATTAATCCTGCTATTTGCTTAAATCCTTTTACATTAATTGCTGTTGTAATTAAAACTGTGTTTACTATTGTTCCAACTACATATTGTGAATTTGCTGCTATCCAACTTGTTTTTCCAAATAAGGCACTTAATAATTGTGGTATTATCATTGGAACTAGAAAAATTAATATACTTAATATTATCCATTGTATAACTTCAAACTTTTTTGTTAATGGACGTACTACTTCATTTAAACAACTTTTTTCTTCCATAATTACATCTCACTTTTTTATAAATTTTTATCATAAAAAATATATCAAAGTAGAAATTAATTGTCAATGTCTTTTTTTTCAGTATCTAAAAAAATACAATTTGATTTCAAAAATGTTTACATAAAATTGACTTTTAGGTATAAATTTGGTACAATAAAATGTAAGCTATATATTAGTAAATATTTCTTAAAAGGAGGATTTATCATGAAAAAATACAATGCAGCATTTTCAGGAGGAGGTCTTTCATCAGTTGTAGGATTAGGAGCTTATTTTGAAATTAAAAAGACAATATCATTTGATTCCTTTTCAGGAGCAAGTATAGGCTCTATAATTGCAGCTTCATTAGCTGCTGGTAAAACTCCTGAACAGATTCGGGATTTCCTATCTGAACATATAGAGGCATTTTGTACCTTTATTTTAGGACGTAGATTAATTGAACGGGAAACTAATAAATTTTTAGGTAACATATTATTTAGAGACCTACCTAAAGAATGTCTCGTTTCAATAACTCCATTACGTTCATGTCTTCCAAAATTAATCACACAGGAAAATTCGGAAGACTTAACAGTCGGTGAAGTAGTTGCTTTATCGTCTGCTTTACCTGGATTGTTCTTGCCCGGAGTAGTAAAATTAGAAGGAAAACGTGCTTTTGTACTCGATGGAGGATTTACTGCGAATCCACCATTAAAAGTAGGCGTTCAAAATGTTCTTTTTAGTTTTCAACGGGAAGGAAAAAAACAATCTCATACACCTTGGAATATAAAAAAGGCTATACAGGAATCAAAAGCTGATATCCTGATTAAGCCTGTAACACGTTACGGAACACTAGGAAAACGTGATGATGTATATGAAGTATTTCAAGAAGGACAAAAGGCAGTACAAAATTAACTTTAAAAAAAAGTTTCTCATTTTTTGAGAAACTTTTTTGTACTATATTATTTTTTTAAACACAACATTCTCTTTTTACAACTGAATCATCTGTTAGGATTTTACATTATATCCTCTAGATAGTAATTCATTATATACAATATTTTCCAAATATACTTTCATTTGTGTTTTTTTTCACATTTTGAATTTCATCAAAAAATAGATAATGTTTATCTTCATTGACTATTTTTTCTTTGATAAATTCATGAAAATCCATATCATTTTTTATAAAAAAATCTCCATATTCAAAGTTTATATATATATTATTTGAGATTCTGATATTCATTTTTCTTTTAACTCATCTTTAATTTGTAATAATATAACAGATTTTCCATACCTTCTAACTCCCATTATTACTTTTATTAAATCTTGATTATAAAATGGTCTAATTTTAGATAAATATTTTTCACCAATACTCATAATTTTTGCCTCTTTATTAACTTTATCATTTATGTCAGTATTTTGTTTAATATATTTTTATATTTATTAAAATGATATTCAAATTTTATATTCTTTAATATTAAATCTAGGTTTCTTCTTTATTCTATTTTATAGCAAAATAACTTGTATCTTAGAATACAAGTTATTTTGAAAATTCTATTTTCTTTCTTCTTAAAGCTTTTCTCTTTCATTTTTTCACATCTTCTGTCATAGTTTTAAAATTTGTTAATCAATTTTCTTTTCCCAAGCTAGAATTACATCGGTATCAGTCATATTGCTAATCGAAAAAGCATTTCCAATTTGTTCTATCCAGTCCGAAACACCATCTCCTATTTTCTCTACATCACTTAACTTCCATCCCTTATTATTTTGATAAAACCATCTATCACCAATATAGAAACAATTTCTCAGACTCACACCACTTGTCCCGCATCCAATTAAAGAGCCGTCCTGTACTTGAAGGCGTAAATCCAGTATTAAAACAATTTTCAATATAAATTTCTTGCACCACATGTAGTGAAGACGCGCCAACAATTCCTCCTGAGCAGAATCTGTCACTATTTATCGTTCCCTTATTATCTTAATTCCCGACACTTTTTTTCAAATCTTAGAGTATCAATGATTATAGGTTC
>CANQYG010000065.1 GCA_947628015.1 uncultured Clostridia bacterium | reverse complement strand
GAAGCAACAGGAGCAGGAGCAATATTTGGAACAACTGGTGGAGTAATGGAAGCTGCATTAAGAACAGCAGCAGATTTATTAGAAGGAACTGATTTAAAAGAAATTGAATATACACAAGTTAGAGGAGAAAAACTATTAAAAGAAGCAAAACTTAATATAGCAGGAAAAGAAATAAAAATTGCTGTTGTATCAGGTCTAAAAACTGCAAGAAAAATTATGAATGATATAAAAGATGGAAAATCAAAATATGATTTTATAGAAATTATGGCTTGCCCTGGTGGTTGCATTATGGGTGGAGGTCAACCAATAAAATCTTCAAAAACAAGATGGACAACAGATGTTAGAAAAGCAAGAGCAGATAGTTTATATTCAATAGATGAAAAGAAAGCTATAAGAAAATCACATCAAAATCCTGTATTAATTCAAATTTATAAGGAATTTTTTGAAAAACCAGGAAGTGAAAAAGCACATAAATATTTGCATACAGATTATAAAAAGCAGGAAAAATATAACTATTGATAGTTTATAGGTAAATCGATAAAACCTAAATAAATAAAAAAGGAAAAAATATGTTAGACAATAATCAAAATGATGATTTGTTAGATGCATTAAATGCGATAAAACATAAAGAAACAGAACAAGAAGAAAATGAAGAACTTGATAGTTTTTTAGAACCTGAAGAAGAAAGTTTATATCCACCATCTTTAGCAGATACAACTTTAGAAAGAGCATTTATAGGATTGCTTTTAAATGAAATAAAAGCAATATCTGTATATAATTTTTTATATGATGATTGTTATTTCGCAGATGAAAGTTTATTAAATATTTATAAAAAAATACTTTTTACAGATGGAGAAAAATATGCACCAGTTAGAGCAAAAGAAGGTTTTAACTTCGCAAAAGAAAGTAATGAACTATATAACTTAAAAAATGAAATAAAAGCAGAATATGCTACATCAAATTTACAAATTGATGATGTATATAATAGATTAAAGAAACTTTTTATTATAAGAAAAGGTTATTTAGAAATACCAGTGAAAGAAATTCAACCAAAAATTGCTGAGATATTGAATTATGAGTTGTATGATAAAATGACACCAGAAGATGTTGCAAATACTGTTGAACAGGTAACTGCAACTGAAAAATTTAAAAGAGCAATTTTAAATAATTCTTTAACAGAATTTTTAGTAAATGGAGATAATACATTAACAAATGGATTATATATTCCATTTCCAATACTTTCAAGCGTATTTAAGGGAATAAGAAAAGGTGAAACATCAGCATTTGCTATGCCATCAAACTCTGGAAAAAGTAGATTTATTATAAATTTAGCAACATTTATAGCAATTGTTCATCAAAAGAAAGTTTTAATTATATCAAACGAAATGTCAGAAGAAAAAATGAAACTTTGCTTAATTACGACATTAATAAATAGCCCAAGTATACAAAGTATTCATGGATTAAAAGTTAAAATTTCAGAAAATGAATTATTAGACTTTAAATTTAGACCAGATGATGCAAATAGTGTAAAAGTAGATGAAAATGGTTATGTAGTAAAAGAAGAAGGAGAAAGCCAACTTGCATTTGCTAAAAGATTATTAGGGGTATCTACACAATTTAAAATGGTAACGAAAATTACGAATTGGTATAATTCAAACTGTAAAAATTCGATTTACTTTATAGATATAACAGACCATACAAATGAAGAATTAAAAAAAGTTATAATGAACTACTATTATAAAGAACATATAGAATATATTTTTTATGATACATTAAAAACTGATATTGATAATATAGGAAATGGAGAAGAACTAAAAAAGACAGCCACAATATTATCAAATTTAGCACAAAACTTTAATATGTTTATAGGTTCAACATTACAGCTTTCTGAAACAGCAACAGACCCAATAAATTTAAGTGTTAATGATATGGCTGTTAGTAGAACAGTAAAAGAAGTTTTAGATACTTTATGCTTATTTAAACAAATTCATAATGAGAATTTAGATAAATATTTGTACTCTTTAAATGAAACAGATGAACAAGTATTTGAACTAGAAAAGTTTAAAGATCCAGATGTAAGATATTATTCTTGCATAGTAGATAAAAATAGGGCAGGTGCTAAACCAAAATTACTATTGAGATTGAATTTAGCTTACAATAGATGGGAAGAAGTAGGATATTTAAGATTAAAATCTGAAAAATAGATAAAAATAAATGTATAAATAAAAAATCTTGTAATAGGCTTTAATACAAGCTATTTATAAGATTTTTATTTTTTATTAATGTAAAAACTTAATAAAAATTATTATGTTAAAAATATAGCATAATATAAAGACAAAATCAAGAAAGTAAAAATTAAAAATATATTACAAAATAATAAAAAAATAAAATGAAAAATCTTATAGAAAGCTTATAACAAGCTAATTATAAGATTTTTTACTTTTTTATTAAGTTTTTACCTTAATAAAAATAACATAATGTAAAATTGGAGGGATAAAACAAATGAAAGGTAAGAAAATACAAGAAAAAGACAAGATTAATTTACAGTTACTAAATAAGAAAAAAGTACAAAAATTAAAAGAAAAAGGAATAACATTAATAGCGTTAGTAGTAACAATAATAATATTGCTAATCTTAGCAGGTGTAACACTAAATATGGCATTGTCAGGAGATGGACTATTTAGCAGAGCAAGAAATGCAGCAGACAAGTATAAAAAAGCACAAGAAGATGAAACAAAATTAATAAGTGAAATAGGAAAAGAAATGAATAGCGAATATGTAGGAGCCAAAGTTACTTGGAATTACTTTGAGAAGAAAGAAGGAAAAGATGCATATAAAGTAGAAGCTAGCAAGTCAGGAGCAGAAGAAGATCAAAAATTTACAACAGAAACTATGAAATGGAGAATATGGGATTATGATGGAACTATAGTAAGGATTATATCAGAGAAACCTACCACAAATCAATTAACATTAGGAGGAGCAGCAGGATATAACAATGGAGTGTATTTAATAAATGAAATATGTAGACAATGCTATGGACAATATGAAGCAGATGGAGAAAAGAAGACTGGAATAAGTGTAGCAAATTTAAGAAGGAGTGATATAGAAGCAGTAAGTAATTATGATTATACAAAATTTAAACATAAAGATATTGGAAATGGAGGTTGGAATGAAGTCTTAGATGATGAAAATGAAGGAGATTTAATTTTTTATGGAGAAGAAAAGAAATATGGAACAGACCTTAAAATACCATTAATATGGAAGAAATATGATAAAAATTGGACATACAAATATGACAAATCTACAAAAAAAGGAGTTGGTGATAAAAGTACAGAAGTACCATGGGAGCAAGAATATGAAAATGAGCAAGAAATAGAAGCTGAAGATACAAGTCCAACAGAATTTACACAATCGTATTACTATCACAATTATTTAAATAAACAAGAAGAATTTAATGACTCGAGATATTATGATTTATTGTTTAAAGATGAAAATGAAAATTATTTTAATTCGATTTATTGGTTGAGTGGACGTTGCGTTAATTTATTTGAGGGATCTTTCTACTTAGGATTAAATCTTGTAGAAGCCAAAGATGAAGACTGCCATGTGCAAGGAAGTTATGCTTGTAGGAATGATCGGTGTTGGTGGAAAACAGGAATGCGCTCTTAGGCCAATTATTTCTATAAATCTTGAAACAAGTGGATTTAAGTTAGTTCTAAATGATGGTAATGATGGAGCAGAATATAAATTGACAAAAGAATAAATTTTTTATACTGTACTTCAATTGGAAAGTACAGTATTTTTTATGCAATGAAAAATATCTGGTGGTTATGATTATTCTAAAAATGAAAAAAATGTTTTGATAGATAAGATTCCATAAAAACATCTAAAGTGGTACCGATAGTGGGACTCGAACCCACATGATTTCTCGCTAGATTTTGAGTCTAGTGCGTCTACCAATTCCGCCACATCGGCATATCAATTTTAATTACTTTTATATATTAACATATAAAAAACAAAAAGTCAAAGAGAAAGCACAAATAATTTTTAAAAATAAATAATTTAAAATATATAAATAATTCTAGCAATACATTGACAAAATAGTATAAAAAATGTTAATATATTAATGTTAGACAAATCTAACTTTTTGAAAATGGTTTATAGATTATTCCTAAAATCTAAATATTTTTTCAAGGAAACAAAATGGAATTATTAAATATTAAAGATTTATATGCAAATGCTGGAGAAAAAGAAATATTAAAAGGATTAAATTTAAAGATAAATAAAGGTGAAGTTCATGTAATAATGGGACCTAATGGAGCAGGAAAATCTACTCTTGCAAATATTATTTTTAATAATCCTCAATATAAAATATCAAGTGGAGATATTACTTTTGAAGGAGAAAATATAAAAGATTTAAAAACTGATGAAATTGCTAAAAAGGGTATTTTTATGTCATTTCAAACACCTGAAGAAGTTCCGGGAATTTCTGTTACTAATTTTTTAAAGGCAGCAAAAACGGCTATAACTGGTGAACCAGTAAAAATATTTACTTTTAAAAAAGATTTAGAAGAAAATATGAAAAAGCTTAATATGGATACATCTTATAGTAAAAGAGACTTAAATGTAGGATTTTCTGGTGGAGAAAAAAAGAAAAATGAAATATTACAGCTACTTACTTTAAATCCAAAACTCGCAATACTAGATGAAACAGATTCAGGATTAGATGTTGATGCCATAAGAACTGTATCTAAAGGAATTAGTATGTTTAAAAATGATAAAAATGCAGTATTAATTATTACACATAGTACGAAAATTCTTCAAGAGATAAAAGTTGATTATGTGCATATTTTAATAGACGGAAAGATAGTAAAAACTGGAGATGGCTCTATTGCTAGTATGATTGAAAAAGAAGGATATGAAAAATTAAAATAAAAAATACGGCAATGTTTGAAAGGAATAAAGATGTCTAAAACAAAGATAGAAGAAGTTAATAGAAATATATATGACATAAAAAATAAAGATGAATATAGCTTTAAGACAATAGGTTTGACAGAAGATGTAATTAGAGAAATATCAAAGCAAAAAGATGAACCAGATTGGATGCTTGAGTTAAGACTAAAAGCATTAGAAGTTTATGAAAAATTAGATATGCCAACTTGGGGCCCAGATTTAAGCGAGCTTGATATGAGTAAAATTGCAACTTATGTAAAACCTAAAAGTGATATGAAAAAATCTTGGGATGATGTACCAGAAGATATAAAAAATACATTTGATAGTTTAGGTATTCCAGAGGCAGAAAAAGAATCTTTAGCTGGAGTTGGAGCACAATATGATTCTGAAATTGTATATCATAGCATTAAAGATGAATTAGTAAAGCAAGGTGTAATTTATACAGATTTTGATACAGCAGTAAAAAAATATCCAGATTTAGTAAAAGAATATTTTACAAAGTGTGTACCAATAACAGACCATAAATTTATTGCACTTCATTATGCTGTATGGTCAGGAGGCTCTTTTGTATATGTTCCTAAAAATACAAAAGTAGAAATTCCGCTTCAATCATATTTTAGATTAAATGCACCAGGAGCAGGTCAATTTGAACATACTTTAATTATAGTAGATGAAGGTTCAAGCTTGCAGTTTATAGAAGGATGTTCAGCACCAAAATACAATGAAATAAATTTACATGCAGGTTGTGTTGAATTGTTTGTAAAAGAAGGAAGTTTTTTAAGATATTCAACAATAGAAAACTGGTCAAAAAATATGATGAACTTGAATACTAAAAAAGTTATAGTTGATAAAAATGGAAAGATAGAGTGGGTAACAGGGTCATTTGGTTCTAAAATTTCAATGTTATATCCAATGAGTATATTAAATGGAGAAAATGCAAAATGTGAATTTACAGGAATTTCATTTGCAGGAAAAGGACAAAATTTAGATACTGGTCTTAAAATAGTGCATAATGCTAAGAATACATCATCTGTGGTAAATTCTAAATCAATATCAAAAGATGGTGGAATTTGTACTTTTAGAAGTAATGTAAATATAAGAAAGTTAGCTAAAAGTTCAAAAGCTTCAGTTTCTTGCGAATCACTTATGTTAGATAGCATCTCTCGTTCTGATACAATCCCTGTAAATAACATAGAAACAGAAGATGTAACATTTTCACACGAAGCAAAAATTGGAAAAATATCTGATAAGGCAATATTTTATTTAATGTCAAGAGGAATATCAGAAGAAGAAGCAAAAGCAATGATTGTAAGAGGTTTTGCAGATCCAATATCAAAAGCACTTCCACTTGAATATGCAGTAGAAATGAACAATTTAATTAATTTAGAGCTAGAAGGAAGTATAGGATAGAAAGGGTATTTATGGAAGAATATTTGTTAAATAGCACGCCAGTTAGAACAGCTAATAATTTTGGAATAAATGATATATTAGTAAGTATAGATGATAAAAAAGCAAGTCCATTTGAAAATATAATGATAATAACATCTGAAATGGATAAACTAGAAATAAGTAATCAAAATTCGAATAATATTCAAAATTCTAAAATTGGTTTGGAGCTAGAAAAAAATTATGAAATATTGATAAATGTTCCAAAAGGAAACGTTTTAAAAGAGCCTGTTATTATAAATTTTGATTTTGATGATGAAAATATGTATTTGGTAGATAATATTAAGATTGTACTTGAAGAAGGTGCAAAAGCAGAGTTTATACTAAAATATAATGGGGAAGATGATTCTATTCATTATCTAAAGCAAGAAACAATATTAAAAGAAAATTCTAGTGCCAAAATTATAGTTGCAAATCTGATAAATAAAAGAGCAGATAGCTTTTTAGCAATAGAAAATGTGGTAGAAAACAATGCTAAGATTGACTATATAATAGTAGATATTGGAGGAAGAAACAAGATTTCTAATTATTATACTAATTTAAAAGGAAATTTCTCTGAAAATAATTTAAAAACAATTTATTTAGGAACAAATGATGACATAATAGACATAAACTATAATATAGAAGTCTATGGCAAAAATGCAATATGCAATATTGAAACAGAAGGAGCCATAAACGGAAAATCTCATAAAAATTTCAAAGGTACAATTGATTTTAAAAATGGATGTGAACATTCAAAAGGAATAGAAAATGAAAATTGTACGATATTATCTGATACAGCGAAGTCTAAGTCTTTACCAATGCTACTTTGCAAAGAAGAAGATGTAGAAGGTGAGCACGGCGTATCATCAGGTAAAATAGACGAATCTAAACTATTTTATATAATGACTAAAGGTATTTCTAAGAAAAATGCTAAAAAGCTAATTGTAAAAGCAAATTTTAATAAAATAATAAATGAAATAGATGATGAAATATTGCAAAGAAAAATTTTAGAAAGTATAGATAAAAATATATAAAGGATTATGGGTAGCCTTTAAAAACCTAAATATATATAAGGAATTAATCAATTTTTATGTGATTGATTATAATAGATAGAAATGACAAATTATGATATAAGAAAGGATTTTTCAATTTTAAATAATCAAAATATAGCTTATTTAGATAGTGGTGCTACTACTCAAAAACCAAAACAAGTAATAGAAGCTATTGATAATTATTATGACTCAGCAAATGCAAATCCTCATAGAGGAGCTTATAAATTAAGCATAAAAGCAACAGAAGTTTATGATGAAGCAAGACAAAAAGTATCTAATTTTATAAATGCAAACTCTCCAGAGGAAATAGTATTTACAAGAAATGCAACAGAAAGTATAAATTTGATAGCATATAGTTATGGACTAAATAATTTAAAACAAAATGATAAAATCGTATTATCAATAATGGAACATCATTCTAATTTAGTTCCTTGGCAATATGTATCGAAAAAAACAGGAGCAATCTTGGAATATATGTATTTGAATCAAGATGGAGAAATACCATTAGACGAAATTAATAATAAAATAGTTCCAGGAGTAAAAATAGTTGGTATTACACATGTTTCAAATGTATTAGGAACAATAAATCCAGTAAAAGAAATAGCAAAAAAAGCACATAGTGTAGGGGCAGTAGTAGTAGTAGATGCATCTCAAAGCGCACCACATATAAAAGTAGACGTAAAAGAGTTAGATGCAGACTTTCTTGTATTTTCAGGTCATAAAATGTTATCACCATTAGGAATAGGTGTACTTTATGGTAAAAAAGAATTATTAGAAAAAATGCCACCATTTCTTTATGGTGGAGATATGATAGAATATGTTTATGAGCAAAGTGCAACTTATGCACCAGTTCCAACAAAATTTGAAGCGGGAACGCAGAATGTTGGAGGAGCAGTTGGACTATCAAGTGCAATAGACTATTTGAATAATATTGGAATGGAAAATGTAGAAAAAATTGAAAAAGAACTTATATCTTATGCAATGGAAAAATTGTCAGAATTAGACTTTATAAGTATTTATGGACCAAAAGACTTAAATAAACATGCAGGAGTAATATCATTTAATGTAAATGGTGTTCACCCACATGATGTATCAAGTATTTTAGATAGTTTAGGAGTGTGTATTCGTTCAGGAAATCATTGTGCACAACCACTTTTGAGATATATGGGATTAGATTCAACATGTAGAGCAAGCTTTTATATTTATAATACTAAAGAAGATGTTGATAGATTAATAGTAGCACTTTTAAAAACAAAAGAAATATTTGCTAAATGGATTAAATAATGAAAGGATTTTAAAATGGATGATTTAGAATCAATATATACAGATATAATTATGGAACATAGTATAGAAACATATAATAAACATAGCTTAGAAAATCCTGATAGTAAAGAACATGGCCATAATCCAAGCTGTGGTGATGATATAACATTAGAAATAAAAATGAATGGTGATGTAATAGAAGATTTATCATTTACAGGTCATGGATGTGCAATATCTCAAGCATCTACGTCTATAATGATAGATTTGTTAAAAGGAAAAACAAAACAAGAAGCATTAGAATTAATAGAAATATTTTTAAAAATGATAAAAAGAGAAAACGTATCAGAAGAAGAATTAGCAAGATTAGAAGAGGCAAGAGCATTACAAAATATATCAAATATGCCAGCTAGAGTAAAATGTGCTGAACTTGCATGGTATACAATGCAAAGCTTAATTAATAAATAGATTTGTCACTCTATGAATTTTTCGTAGAGTGATTAAAATATTGTAGCAAAATAAAATAATAATAAAATTTATATGAAAAATTATTAAAGATGTTGACAAAAATATAAAAAAAGTGTATTATAAATATTGTCAAATTATTTTATGCGGATGTGGCGGAATTGGCAGACGCGCTGGTCTTAGGAACCAG
>CANQYG010000064.1 GCA_947628015.1 uncultured Clostridia bacterium | reverse complement strand
TCCTGAATATGCCCAGCATATTGCTCCATGTACAAATATTTCCGTTTCTAGTTCTTTTGGAATATTATTTATTAAATTTCTTATATCTTCTTTATTCATTTCTCTAGATAAAATTATTCTTGATGCCCCATTTTTCTGCCAAAATTTTGCTGTATGGCTACTTAATGTATTTGCTTGTGTACTTATATGTATTGGAATATTTGGTGCAGTTTCTTTTATTATTTCAACTACTCCTCCATCAGAAACTATTACTGCATCTACTTTAAGCTTATCTAACATTTTTACTTGTTCTACTATATCATCATATACATTATCTGGCGCATAAATATTAATTGTTGTATATACTTTTTTTCCTATACTATGCGCATATTCTATTGTCTTTGCTAAATCATCATTATTTACTTCTGCTCTACTTCTTAATGATAATGCTCCTGTTCCACAATAAACTGCATCTGCTCCATATATAAAAGCTGCTTTCGCTTTTTCAAAAGAACCTGCTGGTGCTAAAAGTTCTGGCTTATTCATATTTTCCTCCTTGTATAATATATTTAATTATATAAATTTTTTGTAACTATGTCAACTTTAGCTTATAAACCTTCTTTCAAATTTACTTGTATTTTGTATAAATATATGATATACTACTTGCACTAATCGTAGCTATGCGATACAAATAGCAAGTAACAAATTAATCCAATTTAGCAAATGCAAGGAGGAATTTTATGGCAATTGATTTTAAGCGGAATGGTAAGTGGGTGCGTTTAGAGACCTTTTTTAATGATGAAGTAGTATCATATTTATCTTCACAGTTAAATACTGCTGATGCTATTCATTTTGAAGTCGTTGCAGAGCCACATTTTTGCAATGTAGTTATGGCAAGATTTGATAATGTTAACTTCATTATTCATGCAGAAGCAACTTGCATTGAATTGTCTTTTGACAAATCTCATACTTCCGAAATGGGAAAAGTATTTGAAGCAATTACAAATTGGGATAAGTTTTCAAAAACAGAAAAAACATTTTATGTTCAAATTATTGAAAATAAATCTCACACAGTATTTTTTGAAAACGGGTATGAATCATTCTTAGATTATCGAGAAAGATTTAGTAGGTATAAGCAGTTTTTAATCACAGAATTTAAACATTAATTTCCTTACCTGCATTCAACGTAAAAACGAGTGAAAATTTTCACTCGTTTTTTTACATTAAAATATATTTTTTATATTAAATGCTTGTTTTTCTTCTATATGATCTAACGTTGCTATACATTTTTCAATTTCTTGTACACTTTCGTTTGTAATGTCTACTTCTACAAATCCTTTTATTGTTTTTAATGATAAATTTATTTTTTCTAATTCATTATGTTCTAAATACAATGATAATATTTTATCTTTTTCTACCCAATTATCATATATTTTATCAATTTCTTCATTTAATTCAATATAGCCTTTTTTATTTTCCATTATTTCTGTTTTAAAATTTTCTAATTTATTGTCAATGTCTGCAATTTCTTTTTTAGTATTATTTTGAGCTATTATACTTGCTATAATTATACATACAATTATTATTGATACAATAATAAGTTCTCTTTTCATCTTTTTTCTCCTGTCTTTTATTTTTGTTTGTTTTCTTTTTCATCTTTTTCCTGACAGAAAAAGTTTCCTTTTCCATCTATTGTAACTATTAAGCAATGCTCTGGAGTTGTTTTAAATTTTTCTACTTGTTTTGCTAGCCATTTATAGTCTTTTCCTAATTTTTGCAAATTATCATACATTATTTTGCCATCTAAAACTAACTCGTAAGGAATTCCTTCATATTCTGGATTTAGACCCAAATCTTCAGTAATAACATTTCTTTTTTCTGGCTTTTGTATTACTGAAATATTTCCATTGGTTTCTAATATAGCATATTCAACATCTGCTAAGTTGAATATATTACTATTTCTTAGTCTTTCTTGTAATTCATTTAGTGTAAACCTTTCTTTTTCTAGTGCCTTTTCATCTATTTTTCCTCTATATATTAATATTCTAGGCTTTCCACAAGTTAAACTTCTAAATTTAATTGATTTTAAATTTAAAAATGAAATTATCATATGCATTGTAAGCAAGCCTAAAATCGGAACAATTCCATTAAAAATTGGTATTCCTAAATCAGACATTGGTATTGATGCTAAGTCTGCTATCATTATTGATATAACAAGTTCAAATGGTTGTAGCTGGCCAATTTCTCTTTTTCCCATCATTCTCATTACCAAAAGTACAATGATATATAAAATTATTGATCTTACAAAAGTTATTAACATAATAAAAATCTCCAAAAAAATATTTTTCTTATTGTTCCCAATTTATTGTTTTTTATGAGTATATATTTATATATTTTGGAAATAATTTTAATAAATATTTATATTCAAGAAAGGAATGAATTTTTTTATGAAAATAAATAGATCAATACAATTTTTTGGAAGATTAATTACTTCTATTCTTATTTTAGGAATTACTGCTTTCTTTACACCCGGTTTTACTGCATCTAGCATCTGGATTTTAGCTTTATCTATTGGTATTCTTACAATAGTAGATTTCCTAATTGATAATTTTAGCAAAATTTACTTTCATCCTTTTATAAAATTTTTAATAGGTTTTATTTTATCAGGTATAGCTCTATTTTTAGTTCAATATTTTGTAATAGGATATATAATGTCTGTAGTTTCTATTTTTCTAGGTGCTTTAGTTTATGGCTTAGTTGACTATATGCTTCCAAGTGAAGAACACAATATGCAAATACAAAGAAAAGGAGTTATAACATAAGCTCCTTTTTCTCAATTTTTATTTTTAATTTAAAACGACGATATCATAAAATAAAAATATTCCAACTGCAAACCCTTTATCTTCCGTACTTATACTTATATCCGTGGTTATAGTATCTTTTGCATTGAACGTTGTCATTTTTAAAAATTCGTCCTTCCCTACATTACTATTATTTACTTTTATATTAATACTGTGTGTTCCTCTACCGAGTTGAAATATATAAAACTTTACATTGAATATTTTTTTTAAAAATTATTGTTGCTTGTTCACTAATCGAACCACTCACAACTCCATCTCCTTCAATTCCTTGTACTTCCCATATCTCACTATCGAAGAATCCCGTACTACTCCATGCATAATATTGGCCTCCTCTTCCTATTGTAAACAAACCAAATGGTTCTTCCAACGAAGATGTAAGTGTAGCATTTCCAATTTATTCCTTCCCATCAACCCATGCTTTTTTTCCTTTAGCTATATCGTTTACTGTCGCATCTCCAGGTGTCTGACTTGCTAAATCTTTTGCTGTTATTGTTCCTCCACTTGTGTATCCTTCTGGTATTATTTTTTTTCCTCCTGCACTTAATAATGTTTCGTTTATTGCTCCGTTATTTGACATTGTTCCTGTTTTTACTGAACCATCTTCTGCTAAATATGTTTTACCTTGTAATACATCTTGCTCCTTTGCTGTCATTTCATTACTTAGTGTTACTATATCACTTATTGCTTCTACATACTTTTCTTCGTTATCATATACTTTTACTCTTACATAATAACTTTTTCCTAAGTCTAGGTTTTTAAATGTATATGTATATTCTGTTTCTTCCTCTGCTCCTTTTGTTCCTTCTAATCTTTCTTCTTCACTTGGTACCCACGTTTTTCCATTATCTATACTTAATTGTATTTTACTTACTTGTCCATCTATTGTTAAATTTACTGTTATTTGTTTATTTTTTGCATCTCCTGATACTGTAAATGTTTTTATATCTACTGATGCCTTATCTTCTCCTTCATTTCCTCCTACTACTGAAAAATCAGTTACATATTGTTCTAACATCCCTATTTTGATTTGTTCTTCCTCTTCTGCATTTTTATACTTTTCTACTGCTTCTTTTGCTCTTTTTATTAATCCATTTTCTCCTGTTATTTGTGATATTGTTACTCCTACTAATATTAATAAGATTATTATTGTTACTACTAGTGCTATTAAAGTAATGCCTTTTTCTTGTATTTTCTTAACTTTCATTTGTTTTAATCCCTTCTTTCACATTATGTTATTTTTATTAAGGTAAAAACTTAATAAAAAAGTAAAAAATCTTATAATCAGCTTTGTATAAGCTTTTTATAAGATTCTTGTTTTTCATTTTTTATTATATTATTACAAACTTTTAAATTTCATTTTCTTGATTTTGCCCTTATATTATGCTATATTTTTAACATAATAATTTTTATTAAGTTTTTACATTAATAAATATTTCAATTTAACATTTTTTTCTTTCTAAGCCAAATTGTTATAATTAGTGTAATTATTATTGATAGCGCAATTACTATTGCAAATCCAAAAGGATGATTTCCAAATGGCATTGGTACATTCATTCCCCAAAATCCGGATATTAACGTTGGTATAGCAATTATTATTGTTATTGATGTTAATGTTTTCATTACTATATTCAAGTTATTTGAAATTATTGATGCATAAGTATCCATTGTTCCATTTAAAATATTGCTATATATTTGTGACATTTCTATTGCTTGCCTATTTTCTGTAATTGCATCTTCCAAAACATCTTCATCTTCATCATAAAGTGGTATTATTTTTCCTCTTAGAGTTCTTTCCATTACCGCTTCATTTGATTTTAATGATGTTGCAAAATATACCAAACTCTTTTCCAAACTTAGCATTGTAAGAAGTTCTTTATTTCTCAAAGATGTTTGCAAAGCTTCTTCTGCAACTTCTGTTTCTTTATTTATCTTTTTCAAATATCTTAAAAACAATGTTGCATTTTTATAAAATATTTGCAAAAGCATTCTACTTTTTTTATATGTTACTAAATTTTTTAATTTATTTTCTGCAATTTCATCTATTGTTTGATTTTTTTCTGATGATACTGTTATTATGTAGTCATCTCTTACAAAAATTATTCCAATTGGCATAGTTGTACATTCTTCTTTATGAGTATTTTTATTTTTTTCAATTACTGGTACATCTATGATAAATAATTTTGTATTATCATCATCTTCTCTATCTGTTCTGGCTTGTTCTTCCAAATCAAGTGAACATCTCACAAATTCATCTCTTATTTTTAGTTCTTGACATACTTTACTAATCTCTTCTTCTGTTGGACGTACTATATTAATCCAACTTCCTTTTTCAAATGTATTTATTTCATCAGTTTTATTAGTTTTTAAATCTGTATTATATATCTTAATCATATCTTTTTTCCTCTTTTAAACTTTTTATTACTTATTATGCTCTAGTTTCATTTTATTTATTTTCAGATAATATATAATTATTATAAAACTTTGAAGTTTTCTTTAATTCTGTTTCTACATAATCTATTCCATACTTTTCAATTAATGTTGGTTCATCAGAAAATATATTTACTCCTAGTCCTAATTTATTACCATCTATCTTTGCTCCTAAACTTGCTAAAGTTGTAGGCATCAAGTCAAATGTTGAATATTTTCTCTTTGTATTTTCTGCTTTTATAGCCGGATTAATAATTATACTTACAACAGTTTTATCATAATCTTGTCCTTCTTCAAGTTCAAAAAAATTAGATTGCATTGTTAAGTGATCTCCTACTATAACTATTGTTGTATTATCATAAAAACTTTGATTTTTAATCCATTTTACAAACTCTCCAACTTTTTTACTTGCACAGGCTATTACATTTTTATATTGTTCATCAAATTTTTCTTCACAGTCTTCACATTTATATCCATCTACAAAATGTGTATCAACTGTTAGCATTGTAAAATTAAATGGTTCATCTTCTTCAGCAAGTTTCGTTATTTTCTCTTTAGCAAATTTATATAGTAGTTCATCATTAAATCCCCACCATACTCTTTCAGAAATTTTTTCTTCTTCTAAAGCTGAATTTACATCCCATATTTCATAATTTCCATGATGTTCAAATAAATTTCTTCTTCCTCCAAACTCTGCATCTGAGCCTAACATTAAGTAATTATGATAGCCTTCATTTTCTAGAATTTCTCCTAGCCCATAAGCTCCTTCCAAAAATGAATTGTAATTTTCTAATCCATTTTGGTCTATTCCTATTTTTAATGGCACTCCTAAGGTTTGTGCTGTCATTGCTCCTACTGTCCAAGTTGTTCCAAATAATGAATAAGCTCCTCCTAATTTTTCTGTATTAGAAAAATTTACATTTTCTTTAGCAAGTTTTTCTATTTCCGGTATTATACTTACATCTGAAAGTCCACCATTTTCTTTTGAATAATATGTACTTTCCATTGATTCCATATATATATATATTAAATTTCTTTTTTGTTCTGGAAATTCAACACTTACATTTCTTGAATCAACATATTCATTTTCAATAAATTCTGAGGTATCAATTTGATTTTTTATATATTCTATAATATCTGTAATATTTATAATTCTAACAACGCTTGCTACTAATACTCCTAGTGCTAAAATTAAAGATATGTATTGACTCTTCTTTTTTTCTGATGTATTTATTACAATTTTTCTTATCTTTATATTTTTAATAATTGGATATATTAATAATGCTGATACTACAACTGTCGATACTATTATTATTGGTATACTTTGCCATATATACTTAAATACAATATCTGTATTTGCTCCATCCATTGGAAATTTTAAATGGAATACAATTTCTTCCATTGATAAATGACCAAATGTATTAAACAACCATTGTATTGATACTGTTAATGCAAACGATATTAGTACAAGTATTACAATTATAGTGCATATTATTTTTTTCTTCATTTTTTGCTCCTTATATTGCTTTTATATATCTGTTTTAATATATCATTAATATTATATAATTTCAAGAAAAACATCATTAAAAACTTATATTTTTTATTACATTAGACCTTATTGCTTTTTTATGTAGATTGTAGTATAATTTTCACATAAATTATTTAACATTCCTTTAGTAATCTAGCATAGCTAGTTCATTATATATTTTATGCAACTCAAAATAATTTTTGAAAGGAGAAAAAAATATGTTAGCATTAAAAATTATATTATGCATTTTAGCAGTTGTAGCATTCTATATGGCAGGATATTACAATCCATACGATTATCTGGGAGAACGGTCAAAATTAAATATTCCTCTAAATATTATCGGAATATTGCTTGTTTTTGGATTTGGTGCTGTACAAATCATTACTCATTGGACAGTATTTGCTATTTCTAAAATATTGTTACTTCTTGCTATTTGTATCTTTGCAGAACTCTTTTGGGACAGGCGCTATTTTTTTTATTTGATATATATTGTTATAATTCTTGTAGTTTCCTTCATCATTGGAGGTACATTTTATGAGCGTAATTTTCAAGAATGCAAAAATCCAGACATCAGTGTAGAAAAAGTTGAATTAGTGAATCTAACGGACAATTTATCTGCAAAAGGAAGTTTTTTTATACTTGTTGGAGTGGTTCATGATGAATTTGTATATGCATATTATACTAAAGATGAAAAAGGAGATTTTGTTCTAGACACAATACCGGCAAAAGATACAAAAATATCCTATATAAGTGAAGAAGAGCAACCTTATCTTAAAATTAAAACTGAAACATACTATAGCTTAAACACAAACGATAATCCTGCAACTAAATGTCGAGAACATGATGAAATAAGTTATGTATTGTATGTTCCGAAAGGTTCTATTCATGAAATATTAAAATTTGATGCACAGTAAAGTCTAAAAAGAGGTCAATAATTGACCTCTTTAAATATTCCATTCTCCTTATATTGCTTTTATATATCTGTTTTAATATATCATTAATATTATATAATTTCAAGAAAAACATTAGTAAAAAGTTATGTTTTTTATTACATTAGACTACTTGCTTTTTTATGTAAATTGTAGTATAATTTAAACATAATTTATTATAAATTCCTTTAGTAATCTAGCATAAGCTAGTTCATTATATATTTTAAGCAACTCAAAATAATTTTTGAAAGGAGAAAAAAATATGTTAGCATTAAAAATTATATTATGCATTTTAGCAGTTGTAGCCTTTTTTATGGCAGGGTATTTCGAGTATTTCAATCCATATGATTATCTGGGAGAACGGTCAAAATTAGCTATTGCACTGAATATTATAGGAATATTGCTTGTTTTTGCATTTGGTGCTGTACAAATCACAACTCATTGGACAGTATTTGCTATTCCTAAAATAGTGTTATTGCTTGCTATTTGTATCATGGGAGAAGCATCCTTTTTTGAGTATTGGGATAATTGTATTGATATTTGTATAGTTGTTATTATAGTTTCCTATATCATTGGAGGTATATGTTATGAGCGTAATATTCAAGAATGCAAAAATCCAGACATCAGTATAGAAAAAGTTGAATTAGTAAATGCAACGGACAATTTATCTGTAAAAGGAAGTTTTTCTATACTTGGTGGAGATGTACATGATGAATTTGTATATGTATATTATACTAAAGATGAAAAAGGAGATTTTTTTCCAGACACAATACCGGCAAAAGATACAAAAATATCCTATATAAGTGAAGGAGAGCAACCTTATCTTGAAATTAAAACTGAAACATACTATAGCTTAAACACAAATGATACTCCTGCAACTAAATGTTGGGAACATGACGAAATAAGTTATGTATTGTATGTTCCAGAAGGTTCTATTCAGGAAATATTAAAATTTGATGCACAGTAAGGTCTAAAAGGAGGTCAATTATTGACCTCCTTTAAATATTAATGCCGTATGCATATTAGTCTTGTACATACGGTATTAATATTGCTATTACATTAGACATATTGCTTTTTTATGTAGATTGTAGTATAATTTTCACATAAATTATTTAACATTCCTTTAGTAATCTAGCATAGCTAGTTCATTATATATTTTATGCAACTCAAAATAATTTTTGAAAGGAGAGAAATATATGTTAGCATTAAAAATTATATTATGCATTTTAGCAGTTGTAGCATTCTTTATGGCAGGATATTACGTGGATTGCAATCCATTTGATCATCAGGTAAAACTGTCAAAATTAACTATTGCACTGAATATTATCGGAATATTACTTGTTTTTGCATTTGGTGCTGTACAAATCATTACTCATTGGACAGTATTTGCTATTCCTAAAATAGTGTTATTGCTTGCTATTTGTGTCATAGTAGAAACATTCTTTTTTGAATTTGAATGCAGTTGGGAAATTGTTAGTTTTATTTGTATAATTGTTATATTTTCCTATTTCATTGGAGGTATATGTTATGAGCGTAATATTCAAGAATGCAAAAATCCAGACATCAGTATAGAAAAAGTTGAATTAGTAAATGCAACGGACAATTTATCTGTAAAAGGAAGTTTTTCTATACTTGGTGGAGATGTACATGATGAATTTGTATATGTATATTATACTAAAGATGAAAAAGGAGATTTTTTTCCAGACACAATACCGGCAAAAGATACAAAAATATCCTATATAAGTGAAGGAGAGCAACCTTATCTTGAAATTAAAACTGAAACATACTATAGCTTAAACACAAACCATACTCCTGCAACTAAACGTCAGGAATATAGCAAAACAAGTTATGTATTGTATGTTCCAGAAGGTTCTATTCAGAAAATATTTGAATTTGATGCACAGTAATCGAGTAGAGAATAAATAATTATTTTATTTATTCCCTCTCACACCACCGTACGTGCCGTTCGGCATACGGCGGT
>CANQYG010000063.1 GCA_947628015.1 uncultured Clostridia bacterium | reverse complement strand
ATTTCTTCTTTTTGTATTAAGTTTTTGTTTCAATTATATTTCTTTGCTTTTTTATTATCGGCTGTGAATTGTAACCACGGAGGAGTGAAAAAGTAAATGCAATGTAAAATAGCACTTACTCTTCCACTACAATAATCATTAATCTCTTCAATTTTGCAATACCTCTATTGCCTTTTTTAATTGCGTATCATTTTCTAAATCTAATATACCTGCATACTCATAATCATCTACAACTATATCTGGTTCAATTCCTTTTCCATTTATTTCATTATATTTTGGTGTAAAATATTTCTCTATTGTTAATTTCAATCCACTTCCATCTGATAATTGATACAAACCTTGTATTATACCTTTTCCAAATGTTGTTTTTCCTATTATTTTAGCGTTACTTACTATATCTTTTGCAATTCCTGCTAATATTTCTGAGGCGCTTGCAGAAAACTCATTTACAAGAATCGCACAGTTCATTGTTATTTTTTTATCTCTTTTTGATACTGATTTTATTTCATTACCATTTTTATCGCTTTCAATTAAAAGCACTTCATTTTTATCTGTCATCAAATCAGCTATTTCCACAGCTTCATCAACTATTCCTCCGCCATTTGATCTTATATCTATTATTAAAGATTTTGCTCCTTGTTCTACTAATTTATCATATTCTGCTTCAAATTGATCTGAGACTTTTACTCCATCAAAACTTGAAATATTGATATATCCAATATTTCCATCTAACATTCTTGAAGTTACTCTTATTATTTCTACATTTTTTCTTTCTATTTCAAATTCTAATGTTTGTTCATTATTGTCTTGGTCTTTTCTTAAAACTTTTATTTTTACCTTAGTTCCAATTTTCCCTTTTATTTTATCTGTAATTGTATCATAATCATCACCATTACATTCCACTCCATCTACTGCCTTTAGTATATCTCCAGTTTTCAAACCTGCTGCTCTTGCTGGTGAATTTTCTATTGTATCATATATAACTATTTCATTTTGTTCAGTATCTAATGTTATATAAACACCTATTCCAACATATTCTCCAATTGTGTCAGAATAATATTCTTCCATTTCTTCCTTTGTATAATATTCACTATATTTATCTTTTAATCCTGCTACATAACCTTTTACTGCCCACTCTATTAACTCATCTTCATTTACTTCTCCCATAAATTCAGAATTGATTTTCTCATTTATTAAATCTAATTTAGTTGAAAGCTTATCTGATTTAAAAGCTTCTCCTAATAATGATGATGATTCCATATTGCCTGTTCCACCATATACCCATAGCATTGTAACTGAAAAAGTTATAATTGCTGTAATTATTATTGTCATTAAAATTTTAAAATTTTGTTTTCTTTTCATTTTTTATGTATGCTCCTTTTATAATAGATTTAGGTTTTATAAGGTTAACCTATAAACTTTATAAATATCTAATTTGACAAATATTTTTTTGGATCAACTGATAATCCATTTTCTCTAACTTCGAAATGAACGTGTGGGCCTGTTGAGTTTCCAGTAGAGCCTACTTCCATTATAACATCTCCTTGTTTTACTGTTTCTCCAACAGTTTTTAATAACTTACTTCCATGACCATATAATGTTACTATTTTAATTCCTTCTTCATTTAATCCATGGTCTATCATAACCATATTTCCATATCCACCATTATTATAGTCTGAATATATTATTACTCCATCTGCTGCCGCATAAATTGGGTCTCCCATACTTCCACCTATATCTATTCCATCATGATTCTTAATTATTCCTTGTATTGGATGAAGTCTTGTTCCATAAGATGATGTTATATATGATGTAGAAAGAGTAGGCCAAATCATTATTCCACCACTATATTGAAGTTCATAAGTAGAACCATATATAGCATATTGTATTAAATTTTCTAATTCTTCTTGTTGTTTTAAATAAGCATCTATTTCTGAATTTAACTGTTTTTCACTATCTGTTAAACTTATTTTATGATTTTCTACTATTGTTTTTGTATTTGTTAATACTACTGCTTGTTCTTCAGCTTGTGCTTTAACTATTTTCATATTTGCTTTTTGTTCTTTTAATTCTCTTGAAATTTTTTCTACTTGCTTTTTTTGATTTTGTATTTCTATTATTGATTTTGAATCATATTGTGCTATTTGCTTTATTACATAATATCTAGATATAAAATCTATAACGCTTTTAGAATTAAATAATACATCTAAATACGTCATACTTCCGCTTTTATATAAAGCAACTAACCTCTTTCTAAGCATCTGGTCTTTTTTATCATATTCTTCTTGAATGATGTCTAATTCTTTCTGTGTTTTATTTACTTTTTCTTGAATATCACCATATTTTTCATTTATTTCATCAAGTTTTGATTGTTCTTCTAATATTTTTTCTTCTAAGTTTTGTATTTGCAGTACAGTAGTTGATAATTCTTCTTCTACAAATTCAAGTTTTTCTTTAGCAGTATTTAAGTTTTCTTTTACTTTTTCTTCTTGCTCTTTAAGAGAAAGTATTTTATTATCTGAAATTTCATTTTCTATAATATTAGATGTTTCATTGTTAGACTCTGCAATATTGTTTTCTTCATCTGCATAAGTAGAATTAACAAAAGTAAAAATAATTAATAACAACAAAACTATATTTATCGTTTTACTTTTAAGTTTGTTATATTTCATTCATTCTACTCGTATAATAAACATATAACATTATACGAAACTCCTTTCTGTTTTCTTCTTATTATTTTTATTCTATTTTAATTTATTCAATTTTTACAATTTCATTCTAACTTAAAGGGCACTATTATTATTTTGTGCCCTTCATCCAATTTATTTAATGTAATAAATTACATTTTTAACTTATTATAACATAATTTAATGGATCTACTCTACATCCTGAACTACTTCCACCAACTCTTACTTCAAAATGTAAATGTGGGCCTGTTGTAATACCTGTATTTCCCGTAACTCCTATTTGTTGTCCTCTTGTAACTGTTTGACCTGGAGAAACAAGAATTTGTGATAAATGTCCATAAGCTGTATATAATTGACCTCTTCCATTATGCCATATCATTATGAAGTTTCCATATCCTGATACTACACCAGCTGTAACAACAAGTCCTGATTCTGCTGCATATAATGGCTGATATGATACACCTATATCAATTGCTCCATGATTTGTTGATGCTCCTGCTGTTGGTTGTCTTCTAGGACCAAAATATGATGTTATATATGAATATCTAGCATATTGTTTAGGTAGTGGCCATCCTAATGAGCCTTGAGAATTATCTATACTTCCTTGAACATTACTTTGTCCATTGTTTTTATTTTTATTTCTTTCAATTTCTGCTTGAATTTCTGCTTCACCTTTTCTAATTGCCTCTTGATATTCAGAAATTTTCTTTTCTTTTGCTTTTTCTTCTTCTGTAAGTGACGCTATTTTAGATTCTTTTTGTTCTTGAAGAGTTGTTAATTCTACGTTTTTTGCTTTCTTTTGAGCTTTTGCTGTATCTAGTTTTGTTTTTTCATCTTCTAGTTGTTTCTTTATTTCCTCTAACTCAACTTTTTCTTCTTTTATTTTTACTATTAATTTATTGTCTGCATCTGCTATTCTTTCTAAGGCATCTATTGATGAAAGCATATCCATATAATTTGATGAGCCTAGCAATACATCTAAATAGCTTAGACCTCCATTTTTATACATTGCAACTAATCTAGTTTTTAACAATTCTTGTTTTTCTTCTAACTCTACTTCTTTTTCTTGAATTTGAGTCTCTTTTTCTGAAATAGAGCTATTTAATTCTGAAATTTTTCCTTCTAGTTCCATTATTTCATTATTAACTTTATTTAGTTGCTCATTAATACTTTCTAAATCGCTTTTTTCTGTTTCTTTTTTTCTTTCAATTTCTTCTTTTTCTCTTTCTGCTTGTTGTTGTTGTTGCCTTAGTTCATCAATGTCTGATTGTGTAACAGCCAGACTTGAATTAACAAAATATGTACCCAGCAGCATCATTATTGCTAAAGATAATATTATCTTATTTTTCATATGTATCCTCCAAAATTTTAATAAAACGTTTAAATTTTATACTTTTAAGTATTTTCTCATAGAAATTATACTTCCTATCATACCTATACCTGTACCTAATGCAATATATACTATTAATAATTTTACAAAAATATCTGAGAAATTATATAAAGTAATTCCCATCATCTGTACAACTGATGATGATAATATTCCATTTACACCAGAATTATATGCTAAACCAACTATTGCTAAAGTAATAATTGCTGAAACTAATCCAATTATAATACCTTCTACAATAAATGGACCTCTAATAAATCCATTTGTTGCACCTACATATTTCATAATTGATATTTCTCTTCTTCTTGCATATACAGTAAGTTTAATTGTATATGATATTATAAATACTGAAATTATAATTAAAATTACCAATAAGCCCAAAGTTGCAATTTGTATTCCTCTAGCTACTGTTGCTAATGATGATATTGTATCATTGCTTGCTGTAATTTCTGCTACACCTTCAATTTGTAATATTTGTTCTTGCACAGTATCATTTAAAGTTAAATCTGTTAATGTTAC
Organism: uncultured Clostridia bacterium; assembly: GCA_947628015.1. Lineage (GTDB taxonomy): Bacteria > Bacillota > Clostridia > TANB77 > CAG-508 > CAG-793. Next base: position 5,202 of record CANQYG010000063.1, on the reverse strand, counting down.
AAAATATGAATCAGGGAAAGGATTGTCAACATCATACCCTGCTATTATGTCTTTTTGGTCTCCTAGTTGCTCTTTTACAGCTGAAAGTGCATCTTCTTTAGAGTAAAAGGTTATTTGATTAACTCCCTTTATTTCTCTAATTTTGCTTTTCATATTCGCAATTTCATCTTCACTAATATTTTCATCAATGATAACTCTCATTCCTTGTTGACTCTCAACTTGTTTCATAATGAAATTTATATTTTCACCAATAAGATAGAAGGCACCAAATATGAACATTGTTGCACACATTATGATTATAGATGCGCTAGTCATTTTCTTTTGTTTAGCAACACTTCTAAATCCTTCTCCAATTAAATATCCAATACTATTATATTTCACCGTCATACCCACCTTTTTCATCACGTACAATATTACCTTGGTCTATACGAATAACTCTTTTATTCATTTTATCAACTATATCTTTTGCATGTGTTGCAACAACTACTGTTGTTCCTCTTAAATTTATATCATTTAAAAGACCCATAATATCCCATGCTGTATTTGGATCTAGGTTTCCAGTAGGCTCATCTGCTATAAGCATTGATGGATTATTTACTATTGCTCTAGCAAAAGCTACTCTTTGTTGCTCACCACCTGAAAGCTCATTAGGATAAACTTTAGCTTTATCTGCTAATCCAACTTGTGAAAGTACAAGTGGAACTTGTCTTCTAATATGTTTTGGAGTTGCTCTTACTACATGCATTGCAAACGCTACATTTTCATAAACTGTCTTGTCTGGTAATAATCTAAAGTCTTGAAAAACAATTCCCATACTTCTTCTTAAATATGGAACTCTACTTGCTTTTAAAAATGTTATATCTTTTCCATTTATAATTATGTTGCCTGATGTAGGCTCTTCCTCTTTTAATATTAGCTTTATCAATGTAGATTTACCTGAACCTGAACTACCTACTAAGAAAGCAAATTCTCCTTTATTTATAATAAAACTTGCATCATGAACTGCCTCTTGACCAGATGTATATGATTTGCTTACATTTCTAAATTCTATCATCTTGTTCTTCCTTTTTTATAAGATATCGCTTTTATCATATCAATAAAAAAAGAGATTTTCAAGTATTATTTTGAAAAAAATAAGGTAAATATGGGCATTTTTGTAAATTATAGTAAAATAAAAAGAGCTCAAAGCACCTAAGCTATTTGAACTCTACAATTTAATTTTTTTATTATTACATTTTATTTAAGAATTAATTACAATTTAACATAAATAATGAAACTTAATAATTATAAAATTATTAAATTCTTGTCTGATTTAGTAAGCTCTTCTGATTTTAATTTATTTACAAGAATAGTATCTTCAATTCTAATTCCAAGCTTTCCCGGAATATAAATTCCCGGTTCATTTGTAACAATCATATTTTCTTTTAAAATGTAATTTGTTTTATAACTTAAAATAGGAATTTCATGAACATTTCTTCCTACTCCATGACCTAAAGCGTGTACCAAACTATAATTTCTCGCATTAAATTCTTTTTCTAAACTTTCTGCAATTTCTTGTCCATTTGCTCCATCTTTTATTTTATTTGATGCTCTTTTTTGACAAGCTAAAATAAAATTATATAATTGTTTTATTTCCTCATCTATATTTCCTACAAAAATTGTTCTTGTCATATCACTACAATATCCATTGTATTTTGCACCAAAATCAATAACTATTGCATCACCACTTTTTATCTTTCTATTTGTTACTACAGCATGTGGTTTTGATGAATTTTCTCCACTTGCAACTATTGTATCAAATGCTAAACCATCTGCTCCATTTTCTATAAAAAACTTTTCAATTTCAAATGCTATCTGTTGTTCAGTCATTCCAATTTTTATAAAATTAAGTAAATGATTGAAGCAATTGTCTGTTATCTCACAAGCTTTGCGTATATTTGATATTTCTTCATCACATTTTACCATTCTTTGTTTTTCAATTAAATTTCCTGTTTCAACTGTATCTTTCAATCTAAATAATCTAATAAATTTTTGATATTTTGAATATGTTATGTCATTTTCTTCAATGCCTACTTTATTGCAATTTTCAAAAAATCCTAAAAAATCATTTTCCGAAACATTTGCTAAATCAATTACAATTATTTCATCATCAATCGTTATAGTATTATTAACTTCTTCTATATATCTTGCATCTGTGAAAAAAACATTTTCTTTGTCTGTAATAATTAGTGTTCCTTCTGCTTTTATTCCTAATATATAACTTATATTAAAAGTATTAGTAATTATCATTCCATCTAATCTTTGCAAGCTCATATTTTCTCTTAAAACTTTAATCTTATTATTCATATAATTCATTCCTTTATAAAATTTTAAATCTTAAAGGTTCCAAGTGTAAATATTTTTAATAAAATAAGTAACATTATATAATGTGGTACAAACATAATTAAAAATGTTGCTAAAACTATAAATGGTCCAAAAGGAATATATTCATCAGATTTTTTCTTTTTAGTTGCAAGTAAAATTATGCTTATTATTGCTCCTAATAAAAATGATATTACTGCAATCATAATGGTATTTGATAGACCAAAGGTAATACCTAATGCCCCCATTAGCTTAACATCTCCAAATCCCATTGCCTCTTTTCCTGCAATTAGACCTCCAATTAAAGTAATAATTAAGAATATCCCTCCACCTGCAATCATTCCTAAAATTCTATCTAAAAATACATTAATGTCAGATAATCCTGATATAAATGTAAATATTATTCCTATTTCAAAAATTGTTAATGTTAATCTGTTTGGTATAATTTGTTTTCTGTAATCAATTACTAAAGCTGATATTATTAGTGGTGTTAAAATTAAAAATTCAAGTAATTTCATTTGAAAGCCATACAAATATAATAAAGCTATGTAAATTATGGCTATTGGAATTATAAGAAAGAAGTTTACTTTCATATGTGGTATATATGTAGTAAAAAATTCTTTGCAAAAAACTTTTTCATGATTTTCTAATCTAACATTAGCCCAATTCATTACTTGTCCTACTGCAAGTCCAAGTAATCCAATAAAAAAATAATATAATATATGAATATTGTTTATATACATATTTTCCTCCTATTTGCCTTCTATTTTCTTTAGATATATTTTTTCTATTCTTCTTTTTAAAGCACCTAACTTTGTTTTTTCTCCTGAAATTGGTTTCGTTAAAATAGAAAACATTTTCATTCTATTTGCTCCTAAAACATCAGTAAAAAGTTGATCTCCTATCTCTGCAATGTTTTCATTTTTCTCTTGCAAAATTTTTTTAGCTTTTTTTAATCCTCTTTTTAATGGTTTTGTTGAAAAATAAATAAATGGTACATCTAATTTTTTTGCTACTTTAGCAATTTTTTCTTTTTTTATGCTATTAGATGCAATACAAATTTTTATTTTTTCATCTTTTAATGAATCTGCCCATTTTTCTATATTTTTTAATGGTTTTCTATCTAAATCAATTAGCGTGTTATCTACATCTAATATTACTGCATTTATGTTATTTTCTTTTAAAAATTTTGCAGTAATATCGGTTACCTTATTAAATTGTGCTTTTGGTTTTAGCATACTAATCTCCTATTTTTTTATAGACATATTATATTGATAAAAAAAATATATGTCAAGAAATTTCTTTCATTGTATTAATGTAAATTTCATTAATTTTAAGGAACTATACTTTACCAGTTATATACAAAAACAATCCACATTTCATCAACATGGATCGCTTCTCCTTATAACTATTCATTAACTTTTATCGCCTATTAAATATTTATGATAGTTTACACTCTCATGATAATTTTTCTCAACTTCACTTGCAGTTAAACATTTTGTATATATCCTACAAGCATAGAGATTTAACTTCGAATACGAAGGTACTCCGTGCACCACCATATGATTCGCCCACGCATAAAGTGTTATCCCTTATCCTTTCTAAACCATCATCCAAATACTCCAAACTACATATCGTGCTTACCCTTTTTACATTCCCACCGTTCATCTGCAAAAAATAATTCAACATTACCTGAACTGTAGTTTACCGTTATTGAAATATAAAAATCAGAGTCTCCCTTAATTTCACCTAATTTTCGATATAACAACCAATGTGTATTTGGATTATCTTTCAAATCACTTTCTGAATCTATCAAACCTAGACATAACTGAAATCCACCCTTACTATAAATAACACTTCTAAATCCACCCGCTCTACAAGGTATATTTTTTTCATCTATACCAATTGATTCTAAAGGTAATGCACAACCATTACTATATTGACCATAAAATTCAAATGTAAGTTGATTATTTTCTTCTATATTTACATTATCTATTCTTAAATAATCATCTATTCCATCAAATTTTAATTCTGCTCCATGTACTCCTGAATTTTCAGATTTGTCTTCATTTCCTACAAATTTAGTATTATTTCCCCATTTGCTTTGATCTCCTAAATTTAATGGATTTATATTTAATGCTATATTAGTTTTTACTGACATTCCTGCATTTCCATCTAATACTGTATATCCTTCTATATTTATTACTTCTCCTGTTTCATAATTCATTACCCAATTATATTTAGTCTTTCCATAATTTGCTATTTCTGTTCCCTTTTCTATGTAATAATAATTTGTTCCATAATTTTCATCTGAATTATTTAATTGAATTACTTTCCAATTACTATCTGTAACACTACTTACTTTATCTGATAATTTTTCACCTATTTTTTCTATACTATTATCCATTCGATATTCTATTATTTGTTGTTGCAATATTTCTTGCTCACTTGCTACATCATATTTATTTACTGCTAATTTTGCTTTACTAAATAGTCCATCTCCTGACAATGCTATATTTAAGGTTACACCTGCTAATATTAACAATATTATTATTGTTACTACTAGCGCTATTAAAGTAATACCTTTTTCTTTTAAGTTCTGTTTTCTCTTATTTTTTAATTGTAAATTAACATTTTCTTTTTCTAGTATTTCCTTACATTTCATTTGTTTTATCCCTCCACTTTTACATTATGTTATTTTTATTAAGCTAAAAACTTAATAAAAAATAAGATATTAAAAATATAGCATAGTGTAGGGAAAAAATCCGTAGTTTGACATTAACTTAATAAAAATATCGTCTGTAAGTCTTGAAATATAGGCTTAAAATTTTGTCAACTTTT
>CANQYG010000062.1 GCA_947628015.1 uncultured Clostridia bacterium | reverse complement strand
CATCAGGAGATGCAAAACCATCTTATGTAATAAAACCAGAAGAAATAAGTGATATATATGCAAAAGAAAATTTTAACTTAACATTTGAAGATAAATTAATGGTTGTAGTTCAAAGAATATATCAAAGATACAAAGGATATAGTTCAATAGATGAAGTAAGAGATATGAACATAGATGGTGTATCAGGTGGTGTATCAGGACTTCCAGAAAGTTTCTTAAGCCAAGTTGCACAAACAGACAGTAGTTACTTAAACCAAGTAATGGATCATAAAGTTCCACGTGCTTGTGATAGTATATGGATATTTTTCCAAGGTAAATCAATACGTTTAGAGTTTTTATCATTTGGTACAGAGGCAGAGCTTAAAAGGGTATGTCAAAATATTTATAAATACAATAACCCAGGACAGCTTTCAGATACAAATGGTTACAAGATTAATGAAATGAAAGACGGCTCTCGTGTCGTTGTTGTTAGACCAAGCTTCTCAGAGACATGGGCATTCTTCGTAAGAAAGTTCGACGTAAAGAGAGCAACACTAGAACAATTAATTACAATACCAGGAAAAGAAGATACAATAGATTTATTAAAATATTTAGTAAGAGGTGCAAGAATCATTTCTCTTACTGGAGAGCAAGGTTGTGGTAAAACAACAATGCTTATGGGTATGATTGAAAATATATATGAAACAATGAACATCCGTGTTCAGGAAACTGCATTCGAGCTTCACTTAAGAAAAATTTATCCAACAAGAAATATATTATCATTTAGAGAAACAGATACAATATCAGGACAACAAGGTCTTGATGTTCAGAAAAAAACTGATGGTTCTGTTAATATTATTGGTGAGGTTGCAACTGACCCAGTTGCATCTTGGATGATTCAGGCAGCACAGGTTGCATCTAAGTTTACATTATTTACACACCACGCTAAAACATTTCCAAACTTAGTTACAGCATTAAGAAACTCGATGCTTAGAAATGGAGATTTCACAAATGAAACTGTTGCGGCTGAGCAGGTTGTTCAAGTTTTAAACTTTGACATTCACTTAGTTAAAGACTTTAAAGGAAGAAGATACATAGAAAGAATAACAGAGTGCGTGCCAGTAGAAGATAAGAATGAATATACATATGATCATCAAAAAGAAAGAACACTAGAAGGAAAATTTGATAAATTTGTAGATAATACAACAAAATATTATACAAAAGAAACAAACAAAGAATTATTTAAGTATGTAAATATACTAGAATACCAAGACGGAGCTTATGTAATTACAAATAAAATATCTGATAAAAACTTATCTGAAATGATAATGAATATGGATGATACAGATGCAGCAGGATTTAGAGAATATGTAAATAGACTATGGGGAGTTAAATTTACAGAAATAGGTGAAGTTATACATTAAATTATATAAAGTTAGTTAAAAATAAAATCAGGAGGTGAGTCTTTAAAATTATGTCTTCAAATATTTTACTTATATTAATAGGCATAGTCGCATTACTATTTTTTGGAATAATTGTTTCATATTTCGTGCTTAGGAAAAAGATGCAAAATAAAGACGTAATGAGAATTGAGCAACTTAGAAAAGGAACAGAAACAAAAGGATTCTCTATGGAAGTTTTTTATCAAAAACTTTATGTTAGATTTTTAAAGACTCCTTTTTTAAAAAGATATTTATTAAAAATAAGACGTAGAATTGAAATTAATAACTTAGATGATGAATTTATTACTAGAGAAGAAAGTGCAAGAATTATATTTAAAGCATTATGTATAATTATTCCACTAACATTAGTAGTAATAATGATAACAAATAAAAACTTACTTTTAATGTCTATCATATTAATTTTTGAGCTATTTATAATAGACTCATTTGCAGATGGAATGGTAGACAAATTAGATAATAATTTACTTACACAACAAATTGATTTTTTCGCTGCAATGAGACATTCATATCACGAAACAAATATGGTTGGAGAAGCTATTTACTCAACAGCACAAGATATAGAACATGTTGAAATATCAAGACAAGCTGAAAAAATTTATGAAATACTTAATTCACAAGACCCAGAAACAGAACTTGAGAAATATTATGATATAGCACCAAATAACTACATAAAAGAGTTTGCAGGTATATCATATCTTACACAAGAATTTGGTGATAGAAAAATAGATGGAACATCTTTATACTTAAAGAACCTAGAAAATATTACACAAGAAATGCAAATTGAAATATTGAAAAGAGATAAATTAAATTATACATTCCAAAGTTTATCAGTTATATCAATATTACCAATGCTTATGTTAGAACCACTTAAAAATTGGGCAATATCTAACTTCTCGTTTACACAAGATTTTTATTTAGGTAAACAAGGCTTAATAGTACAAGTATTGATAATGATTGCAACATTCGTTTGCTACATATTAATTAGAAAATTAAAAGATAATGGTGCAGTAAAAAAGGTACAAGATGAACAAAATCCTTGGCAAGCTAAAGTATATGCAAATCCATTTGCAAAAAAGATTATAGACCAATTTATACCAAAGGAAAATACTAAAGAAAATAGAAAATTGAAAAAACTTTTAAAAGATGCAGCATCAAAACAAAAAACAGAATGGTTATATGTTAATAGATTGTGTATAACAATATTAACGTTTATTATATCAATTATATTTTTCGTTGTATTACATAAAATACAAATAAATTATATATACACTCAGCCTACATCTGATTACAATTTAATAGGAACTATGACTGAAGGTCAAACAAATAAAGCAATGCAGACTACCTTGAAACATAATGCGATACTAGATAAAATGAAAGGAAATAGGTCAGCAACTTTAGCAGATGTAGAAAATGTAATGAGAAAATCTAAAGAATATAAAGATGCATCAGAAGATGAGATAGAAACAAATGCTCAAAAAATATTAGATAAATTAAAAGTAATAAATTCAGAATATTTAAAATGGTTTGAAGTATTAATGGCAATTATGTTTGCACTGATTGGATATGCATCACCAATATTACTATTAAAGTTCCAAGTAAGAATGAGACAGATGGAAATGGAAGACGAAGTAATGCAATACCAGACAATTATAATGATGCTTATGAGGTTAGAGAGAGTTGACTGTGAAATGATACTTGAATGGCTTGGAAGATATTCAGATATATTTAGAGATCCAATAAATAAATGTTTGAACAACTATGAAGCAGGTGCTTGGGAAGCTTTAGAAGAAATGAAGGAAGATGTTTCATATCAGCCATTTATTAGAATTATTGAAAGCTTGCAAACAGCAGTTGAAAAAGTTCCGATAAGAGAAGCTTTTGATGAGCTAGATGCAGACAGAGAATACTATAGAGATAAGAGAAAAGAATCAAATGAAAGATTAATAAAGAAAAAAGGAATGATAGGAAAAGGCATAGGATTTGCACCAATGATTATAGTTTTTGTTGGATATTTAATTGTTCCATTAGTATTAATTGGAATGTCGAGTATGATGTCGTCATTTGATGCTATGTCACAAATGACATAAAATGAAAGGATAAAATAAATGGAAAATGCATCAAGGGCATTAATAATTGCAAGTGGAATTCTAATAGCTATTCTAATTATGTCTTTATTAGTAACAGGTTGGAATCAGATAACAGATTATAGTAGAGTACAAGAAGAAGTACAAACAGAAGAACAGATTACTAATTTTAATAAGGAATATGAATCTTATAATAAAAGGGTTGTAAGAGGATATGAATTAATATCATTAGAAAATCTAGTAAAAGATACTAATATAAGATATTCAACTGTTGATGGATTTAAAAAATTAGAACTTTATATAAAATTTTTAAGAGGAACTACTTTAGTTGAAACTTTAACGTATGATACAGCTAAAAAGAAAACTGATGACAAAATGAAAAAACAAATTACAGAATCATATATTGACATAGAAAGCTACAGAACATATTATGATAAGGCATTAGGAAATAATCCAGACTTAGCCAAAATATACAAGGAATCATATTTTCAATGTGATAAAATGGTATATGATGGCGAAAATAAGGAAGACAAAGGAAAAGGATCTGCTAGAATTCAAAAAATGTATTTTACACAAATTGAAAAAAAATAATTTTGTAACTTATTTTGGGGGAATATAAATGGAAAATACATCAAATGCATTAATAATAGCTGGAGAAATCTTAATTGCAGTATTGATACTTTCACTATTTGCATATATTGTGATACAATTTGGAAGTTTTTCGTCACAGATGCATGATGAAATGGTTGATTCACAATTGGAAAGTTTTAATAATAACTTTAAAATTTATTCGTATAGAACTAATATAACGGCACAAGAAATTGCAACAGCAATAAATTTTGCAAAACAAGCTAATGATAATAGAGAGTTAAAATGGAATGATTCTTCAGAATATTATGTAACAGTATATATAGATAATGAAAATGTATTTAATAGTAGCAAATACATAAAAAGCCAAGAAGAATATGAAAGCAGTAGCAAAATAGATGAAATGATTAGAAAATTTATAAAAGAAAATAATACAAGATATTTTGCATGTAATGCATCTCTTGAAAAAAAGGGAAATAAAATAAATCAAAAAAAGTATGAAAAAGATATTTACTATAAGCAAGAAACTGGCCAAATAAATAGGATTGATTTTCATTCAATAGATACAAGCATAATAAATGTACCAAGTAGCTTTTAAGTAAAATATTCTAATAGAATATTGCATAAATAATAAATTAATGATATAATTTAAGGGTATAGTATGAAAAAAATAACAATTTTTATTGTTTGGGTTATTGTAATCATAGCGGTTTTTAGTTATATATATTACAATTATAAAACCAAAAAAAGTGAAATAGATTCAAGTAATATGATATACAAAGCAGCTTATGAAAAAGAAATAAGTGGAAATGATTTAGCAACAATAATAAATAAAGCATTAGACAGTAATGAAAAAAATTACATTGAAAAAGATAGCGAAGGACTTTATATTGAAAATAATGAAACATCAATTAAAATAGACTTAAAATTTAAGCAAAGTGATTACGTTTTTCCAATGGAAAAAATTTATGCAAATAAAGTATCAGAATTTATAAGACTTTATGGACAAGCTATCTTTAAATGCACAAAAATAGAATATCATAAAAAAACAAAACTTGTAAAATATTTATATTTTCAAGAAGTTTAATATAGTTATTAAGTTTTGTCTTTACAAAAGACTAAAATTAAAATAAATTAAATAATCTAAGGAGGAAATTAATTATGGAGAATGCATCAAAAGCTTTAATTATAGCGGGAGCAATTTTAATATCAATTCTATTAATAGGATTAGGAGTTTATGTTTATACTATGGCAGCAGGAGCAACACAAAGTGTTGATTTATCAAGTCAAGCTGCACAAGCACAAAATAATCAATTTTCAGCATATTTTGGAGATAGAGTTTCTTCATCACAAGTTAAGAATTTAATGAATACTATTAGATCAAACAATATATCAGGACAAACAGCAGAAGAAGAAAAAACAATTACAGTTTTTTATAATGGTACAAAATCAACAACATCAGATATTTCAAAAGCTGTTAAACCTGGAAAAACATATTGGGTAAATGCAGAAAATGATACAGCTTTAGGTAATAAAGAGGAAAGTGAAGATGCTATGACTGTAGACTCACCAGCATATTATAATTCAGGATATTTAAGAATAATAAGTGTTTGGGAAGGAAGTCATGGTTCTAAAGGATCTGGAGATTAAAAAATTGTAAGTATATAGATTTTTAATGACAGTAGAAGTGAAGGATGCTTTAGAAGGAGCTGATAATTAATGAATAATATAACAGATGCACTAAAGATGGCGGCAGCGATATTTATATTCATTGGAGGAATATCACTTGCAATATTTGGATTCACAAGAGCTAAACAAGCTGCCACATCTATTTTGGAAAAATCAGATAATCAAAATTATTATAGTACAGAAGGCATTAGAGTTTCAAAGAATAGATTGGTAGGTATCGAAACAGTTATTCCAACTTTATATTCATATTTTAAAGAAGGATATACTGTTTTGTTTTATACAGGTACAGCTAATGAAAATCATGAATTAGTAAGTGATATAAAGCCACTAACATTATATTATTCTGAAAGTCTTCCTTCAAGATTGGTATTATCAACTATTAGAAACGAAGAAGACTTATCATATAGAGCAGCTTATAATGGAAAAAACTACTCAAGAGCAATTTATGGAATTGATGCTAATGATGAAGATACAAGACAAGAACCTTGGTTACATGATGAATTGCATGCGAAAATGTTTATTCAGAGCTTGATAAACAATACTCCTAATACATCGACTTATGATATGTCAAGAGCTGTTTCTGTAAGTTTAAATAAAATACAAAATAATAAATTAATTATGAATTTTGATGGATTTAATGGACTTACAAGAACATTGGGAACAGGAAGTTTAGCAAAGGCAACAGATGCTTTATTTATAGAAAGAACAGGAGTTTATAATTTAACTACAAAAGAAGGAAGTACAATAGAAGACAGTTCAGTTATAGAATTCTCAAATAATGAAACTATACAGAATGAAGAAGGAACGCAAAAGAGGGTTATTCAATATATTTATATAGGTAAAAGATAATGAATAATCTAAAAATAGTAATTAAATGAAGAATTGAGAAAGGGGTTATTATGAGTGATTCAGTAATGACAGTTATGGCAATATTTTTAGCAGCAATATTAATGTTTATATTTCCTTTAATGTCAACTGCTGATAGAGGTGATGATATATCTCAACAAGTAGTACAAACTGCAACAACAGAATTTGTAGATAATATAAGATCTACTGGAAAAATAACGAACGATAAGTATGAATCTTTCTATCAAACAATAGCATCAACAGGAAACTCTTTTGATGTAGAAATGCAAGTTGAAGTATTAGATGAAAATTCTAATAAGAAAACAACACAAGCATCAGCATCAAAGGTAGGTGAAAATTATTCATATACAGATTATACAACACAAATACTTGACAAAATAGAAAATGATGGACAGTATAAATTAAAAGAAGGAGATATTGTATCTGTTACTGTAAAAAATACAAATCAAACAATATCACAAATACTTAAAAACTTTATGTATAGAGTAACAGGAAATGGAAACTATGTTATAGCAGCACAACATTCAGGAATTGTAAATGTAAGTGCAAATTAAACTGTTAAAAATTTAATAAAAAATAAAAAAATGGTTATCATAAAGATAACTATTTTTTTTGAAAAATTTATAAAATAAATTTATTATAAAACGAATGTTGTAAAAAAAAAAATCTTTATAAAATTTGAAAGAAGGAATTAATAAATGAAAAAATCAAAGATAAGTAGAAAGTTAATAATAATATTAACAATCTTATTATTTTTTAACTATACATGGGTATTAAGTATAAATAGTAATGAGTATATACAATATGTAAATAATAGCGTTCAAAGAAATGTAAATCCAATAGGCAGAACAATTGGACTTAAATTATATACAGATGGAGTGCTAGTAGTAGGAATGTCAGAAATTGATGGGGCAGACGGAAATAAATATAAACCTTATGAAGGATCTGGAATAAAAGAAGGGGATATGATAAAAACAATAAATGGAAAAGTTATATCAAATACAGAAGAATTGATAAATTTGATAAATGAAAGTGAAGGAAATACAATATCTGTAAGGTATCAAAGGGAATCAGAAGAAGTGTATACAACAATAAAACCAGAAAAAACAATTGATGGAAATTATATGATAGGATTGTGGGTAAGAGACGCAGCAGCAGGAATAGGAACATTAACATATTATGAAGAAGAAACTGGAATTTTTGCAGCATTAGGACACGGTATAAATGATGTAGATACAAATAAACTTTTGAATATTTCAAATGGTGAATTAGTTACAAGTCAAATTGTATCAATAGTAAAAGGAGAAAAAGGAAAGACAGGAGAAATAAGAGGAATAATTGAAGGAGGAGAAACAATAGGAAATATAGAAGTAAATGGTCCTATTGGAATTTATGGAAAGGTAACAAACCTAAAATATATAAATAATGTAAAAAAAGAAGAAGTTCCAGTTGCAAATAGAAATCAAATAAAAGAAGGAAAAGCAAAAATAATTTGTCAATTAACAAATGAAAATAAGACTGAAGAATATGAAATAGAAATAAAAAGGATATACAGAACAAATTATACAGATAATAAAAGTATGTTAATAAAAATAACAGATAAAAAATTAATAGAAAAAACTGGAGGAATAATACCGGGAATGAGTGGAACGCCAATAATTCAAGATGGAAAGTTTATTGGGGCAATTACAAACGTACTTTTAAATGACCCGACACAGGGCTATGCAATATTTGCAGATATGATGATGCAATAAAAATGATAAATCGTTGTAAATATGTTGCTAAATTTTTTTTCATTGTATATAATAATTATATAGTGGAGGAAAAATGAAAAAAAATAACAAAGGAATTTCTTTAATAAATTTAATTTTATTAGCATCAATAGTTATATGTGCAGTATTTATATTTATAATGACAAAAGGAAATAATAATGATGTAAATATAAGTAGTAGTAATGTAACTACTAGAAATGTAATTCAAAAAACGGAATATAAAAATGAAAAAGTAACTGAAAATGTTGAATTATCTAATGAAATATTAAGTAGTGGAAAAGGAGAGAATACTACAAGTAATAATGAAGGGAAAAAATATTTTTATAGACAATTAAATGATGTTGGAAAATCAATATATAATACATTAATAAATAATAGAGAATCATTGAAAAGTGGAACTCAAAAAATAGATTTTGATATAAAATCTGCAAATGCGGGAGATTCTGTTCAAGCAGCATTAGATGCCTTATTTTTAGATAATCCTGATATATTTTGGATAGATATATTAAAGATTTCATTTGCAACTAGAACAACAACATTTTTAACAAATGTTAATTATAGTTATTTTATAGAGCCAAAAGAAGGTGAAAATAACTATTTGATAGACTATTTAAAAAATGGATATGAAGTTCAAAATGCTATAGATAAAATAGAAAATAGAATAAAAAACATTGTAAGTAGAGCAAAAGGAACAACGTATGATAAAGTAAAAATGGCTCATGATGAATTAGTAAATACAATAACTTATGATGAAAATTTAGGAATAAATAGTTCAAATATATATGGAGCATTAGTAGAAAATAAATGTGTTTGTGAAGGCTATGCAGAATCATTTAAAGTAATATTAGATGAACTGAATATACCTTGTGTTATTGTGTATGGTGATGGAATTGATTCAGAAGGAAATATAGAGGCTCATGCTTGGAACTATGTTAAAATGGATAATGGAAAATGGTATGCAGTAGATGCAACGTGGGATGATCCAATTATAATAGGAGGAAACTCATCTGGAGTAAATAGAAATAAATATTTCTTAAAAGGAAGTAGGAATTTTATAGAAAGTCATAAACCAGATGGAGATGTTTCAGGTCAGGGGCAAGTTTTTGAGTATCCTATATTGTCAGAAACAGATTATTAAATTAATGCTTATTTTTATATGAAAAAAATTTAATTAATGTAAAAACTTAATAAAAATTATTATGTTAAAAATATAGCATAACAGTAGGAAAAAATCAATAAAATAAAAATTAAAAGTATATAAAAATTTCATAAAAAAAGAAAAATAAAAATCTTATAAAAAGCTGAAATAAAGCTAATTATAAGATTTTTTACTTTTTTATTAAGTTTTTACCTTAATAAAAATAACATAATGTAAAAATGG
>CANQYG010000061.1 GCA_947628015.1 uncultured Clostridia bacterium | reverse complement strand
CTACTGCATGACCTGCCTCGTGATATGCAACTAATCTATTTTCTTTTTCACTTCTTACTCTTGTCTTTTTCTCTGGTCCCATTGTAACTTTTATCATTGCATCTTCTATTTCTTTTTGACCTATTTCATTTTTGTCTCTTCTTGCTGCTAAAAGTGCTGCTTCATTAAGTAAGTTTTCTAGGTCTGCACCAGTAAATCCTGATGTATTTTTTGCTATTATTTTTAAATCAACATCTGCCTCAAATCTTTTCTTTTTGCTATGAACTTCTAGTATTTGTTCTCTTGCTTTTACATCTGGAGGTGGAACTACTATTTGTCTGTCAAATCTTCCAGGTCTTAATAAAGCTTTATCAAGTACGTCTGGTCTGTTAGTTGCAGCTAAAACTATAACACCTTCATTTGCAGAGAATCCATCCATTTCAACTAACATTTGATTTAAAGTTTGTTCTCTTTCATCATGTCCTCCACCAAGTCCTGCACCTCTTTGGCGTCCTACTGCGTCTATTTCATCTATAAATACTATACAAGGAGCATTTCTTTTTGCCTCTTCAAATAAATCTCTTACTCTCGATGCACCAACACCAACGAACATTTCTACGAAATCTGAACCACTTATTATGAAAAATGGAACTCCTGCTTCTCCAGCTACTGCTTTTGCAAGAAGAGTTTTTCCTGTTCCCGGAGAACCTACTAAAAGAACTCCTTTAGGTATTCTTGCACCCATTTCTGTAAATTTTCTTGGATTTTTTAAAAACTCTACAATTTCTTGTAATTCTTCTTTTTCTTCATCTATACCTGCTACATCATTAAATGTAACTTTATTTTTATCATTAGTATTTAGCATTTTTGCTCTGCTTTTTCCAAATGTCATTGTTCCCTTTTGTTGGCCACTTGCTCCACCCATAAATAACATTAATATTAATAATATCATTATTATAGATGATATAGGTAGTAATAAATCTGATACTACTCCCCAGAAAGGTTTATCAGCTGATATTACATTTACTGCATTTCCTTGCATAGAGGCATTTAAGTTTTCTAATAAATTTTCAACATTTGGAATATTTACATTCTTTATGTTTGAATCATTTTTTAATTTAACTTGTGCCTCTTTTCCCTCGTAATCTATCTCAACATCTGTAACTTCTCCAGATTCAATTTTGCTTAATAATTCTGAATATGTTAGCGTATTGTTTGCACTATTTAAAATTGCTGGTAAAACAAATATTATTATTATTCCTATAACTAACCAAATTGCTAATGTTTTAATACCGTTTTTCAATTTTATTCCTCCTATATTTTACTATATATACTAAAAAATAAAAATTTTATTCATTTTTAAGATTATCATAATGATATTAATTATGCAATAGTTTTTTCAAAACTTTTTTCTTGTAAGTATTGATATAAGTGGCTTTCTACTTACGGAAGTTTACTTTATAATGGTAAAAAAAATTTTATTATTTTTTATAGAAATCTTTAAATTTTTATTTAATTCCATATATTTGTTGCCAATATTTTTTTCTGCTAATTTAATAATGTCTTCAATATTAGCTTTTTCAATGTTTCTAGTGTTTCCTACTAGATTTTCTATAGTAAATAATACTAAATTTTCTTTTATTGTTTTTGAAAGTTTATTAAATTCCTTAATTTCAAAGCTTATTTCTCTTACGGAGATATGCTTTATAGAGTCAAATGTATTTTTTACCGTATCTTTTATAAATTCATTTTCCTCTTTTATTATTTTTGAAGTTCTGCTAAGTGAATCAATAACATTAGGATTTATTTTTTTCATTATAGGAAGTATTTCATTTCTTATAATGTTCCTATTATATATATTTTCTTTATTTGTGCTATCAATTCTAGGTTCTAGGTGATTTTTTTCACAGTAATCTTCTATTTCATCTCTAGAAATATTAATAAAAGGTCTTATATATTTTCCATACTCTACCTCTTGTATTCCTTCTAATCCATTTAGGCCTGTACCTCTTATTAAGTTTAGTAGCATTGTTTCACTATTATCATTTTTGTTATGAGCTATCGCTATTTTATTTGCATTTTCTTTTTCAAGAATCTCATCAAAAAAATTATATCTTACCATTCTTCCTGTCTCTTCAGTACCTTTTTTTAATTTCTTTGATAACTCTAAAATATTTTCTCTTTTTTTATAAAACGGAATTTGCATTTTTTTGCATATGTTTTCCACAAATAATTCATCATCTGTGGAATCTTCCCTAATTAAATGATTTATATGTGCACAAATAATTTTATATTTAAACATATTTTTAAATTTATTTAAACAGTATAAAAGAGCAATAGAGTCTGGGCCTCCTGAAACCCCGACTACTATTACATCATCTTCTTTTATCATATTCGTTTCTTTTATCGTTTTTAAAAATTTTTCTTCTAAAATATCTAATCTTTGCGCCATATTTTTCCTTTAACCATTAAACTTATTTGCAAATTTTGTATAACTTGGCATCCATAATAATTCTACTGTGCCAACTGGCCCACTTCTATTTTTTGCTATTATTATTTCTGCAATATTTGTTTGTTCTGACTGTGGATTGTAATAGTCATCTCTATAAATAAACATTACCATATCTGCATCTTGCTCAATAGAACCTGATTCACGAAGGTCTTGAAGCATAGGTCTATGGTCAGTTCTTGCCTCTGGAGCACGAGATAATTGAGAAAGTGCAATTACTGGTACATCAATCTCTTTTGCAAGTATTTTTAAAGATCTACTGATTTCTGCTATTTCTTGCTCACGACTTGATGTTTTTCCGCTTCCACTAATTAATTGTAAATAGTCAATTACTACTAATCCAATATTTTTTTCTATCTTTAATTTTCTACATTTTGCTCTAATTTCTGCAACAGTTATTCCTGGAGTGTCATCTATAAAAATTCCTGATGATTCTGAAAGCTCACCAGATGCCATAGCAAGTTTTGTCCATTCATCATCACTTATGTCTCCTTTTTGCACTTTGCTACTATCAACCATTGCTTGTGCACATAATATTCTATTTGCACATTGTTCTTTTGACATTTCTAAGCTAAAAACAACAACTGGTGCATTTGCGCTTATTGCAGCATTAGTTGCAATATTTAGTGCAAAAGCTGTTTTTCCCATAGCAGGTCTTGCTGCAATTAGTATCAAATCTGATTTGTGAAATCCAGCTGTTTTATTGTCTAAATCAATAAATCCAGTTGCAACTCCAGTTATATGTTGCTTATTATTATATAACTCTTGAAGTTCTGTAAAAGAATCAACTAAAATATCTTTTATAGACTCGTATCCTTTTTGAGATTTCCTTTGCATTATGTCAAAAATTTTCTTTTCTGCACTATCCATTAATGTTTCTATTTCTTCATTTTGGCTGTAACCTAGCTGTATTAATTCATTAGCTGTTTTTATTAAACTTCTAAGTAAAGATTTTTCTTCTACTATTTTTACATATTTTGATGCATTTGCAGTTGTAGGTACTTTTTCAGGAAGGCTTGCTAAATACTCTAATCCACCTATTGCCTCTAATTTTCCCATAGAAGTAAGTTCATCTTTTAGTGTAATAATATCTATTGGCTCACCTTTTGCATATATGCTCATTACTGCATCATATATTATACTGTTATCATTTCTATAAAAATCATCTGATTTCAATACTTCAATAGCTGAAACTACTGCATCTTTGTCTGTTAGCATACTTCCAATTACAGCTTGTTCAGCTTCATCATCATGTGGTGGAATTTTTTCTACCTCAACTGCCATAATTTATCCTCCTGAAAATTCTATTTTCCTATTATCTCTAGTTTTAATTTTCCTACGATTCCTTCAAATAATCTTAAATCTACATTAAATATTCCAACTGTTTTAATTGTATCTTTTAAATCTATTTTTTTCTTGTCAAGTTCTATGTTGTATTGTTTTTTTAGTTGGTCAGCAATTTCTTTTGAAGTAACCCCTCCAAAAATTTTGCCATTTTCTCCAGCTTTAACTTCTACTTTAAGAGTCAATTTTTCTATTTGTTCTTTTATTTTTAAAGCATCTTTTTTATCTTCTTCCTTTTTAAACGCTTTTGAATCTTGCTTTGCTTTAAGTTTTACTAGATTTGAGTTATTAGCTTCAACAGCTAATCCTTTTGGAAAAAGGAAATTTCTTGCATAACCGTCATTTGCATTAATTATTTCATCTTTTTTTCCAACTCCCTTAACATTATCTAACAAAATAACTTTCATAATAAATTTAGACTCCTTTATTATATAATTGTTTTTTATTAATTAATTTTCAATTTCAAAGAAATATTCATTTATTCTATTTATTACTTCTTGCTTAGCATCTTCTAGGCTGATATTTTCAAGTTGGGCACCTGCTAGAGTTATGTGTCCTCCTCCTCCTAGTTTTTCTAGGATAATTTGAACATTTATATCTCCTATTGACCTACCACTAATATAAACTTTCTCACCTGTTTTTCCTAATACAAATGATGCTGTTATTCCACCTATAGTTAGTAATTCATCAGCTGCTTTGGCTGCAATTATATTTGCATTTTCATCATCTTGTTCATATATTGAAATTGCAATGTTATCATTAATTATCTCTGATTTTGATACTATATTTGATATAGTTTGATATGTTTCTAGGTCACTTTGGAACCATTTCTTTACTTTTATAATATCAACACCACATTTTCTTAAGAAAGCAGCAGCTTCAAATGTTCTTACTCCAGTTTTAAATGTAAAGTTTTTTGTGTCTAGCATTATTCCTGCATATAAGCTCTCTATTTCAATACTAGTAAGCTCAAGGTCTAATTGAGAATATTCTAATATCTCAGTTACCAATTCAGATGCTGAAGATGCATAAACTTCGTGGAATGTAAGCACAGCATTTTCAATATAATCTGTACTTCTTCTATGGTGGTCTATTACAACTATCCTTGATATTTCATCTAATAGTTCTGGTGCTTCAACATAATTCTTCTTATTTGTATCAACAACAATTAAAAGAGTATTTGGACTTACAATGTTTTTTGCTTCTTGTGCTGTAATAAAACAATCTGTATATTCCTCTTCTTTTTTAGCTGTTTCTATAAATTTATCAAGTCCTATGCCTTCTTCTTCATTAATAATCTTTACATCTTTTCCAAGTGTTTTAACTAATCTATATAATCCCATTGCTGAACCTATTGAATCCATATCTCCATGTGAATGTCCCATTATTATTACATTATCAGACTCTTGAATAAGCTCTTTTAATGCGTGAGATATTGTTCTTGCTTTTACTTTAGTTCTTTTTTCTAGCTCTTGAGTTCTTCCGCCAAAGAATTCATATTTTCCATCCATTTTTATTATGGCTTGGTCTCCTCCTCTGCCAAGAACTATGTCAAGAACTGCTCTTGTAGATGTAACCTTTTCAGTAAAAGTCTCACCATCATCTGAAAAAGCAATACTTAAAGTAGGTTGCATAATTTCTGATACATCAATATCTGTTAAATCAATATTCTTTATATCATCTAAAATTGTCATTTTATCTTCTTTAGCTTTTATTAAATTTTTTTGCTCCATAATGCAATAGAATGTATCTCTATCAGATTTTATAGCTAAAGCATCATATCCTGCTGCCCAATCATATATAAATTTTTCAACTTGTGTAGTAATTAAAGGTTTAATTTCAGCTGAAATTCTTTGATTCATTTCTTCATAGTTGTCTATCATAATTATTCCAATACATATATCTTCTTCCTCAGCTTTTTCTTCTAATTTTTTTGTATATGTATCATCTATAAAATATAATATTGTAGTATATTCTTGTTCTTTTTTATGGTCCTGTTTTGATTTTACATATGAGCCTAAAACATTATAATCTTTTCCATTTATTTTAGTTTCAATGTTTATACTACCTTTTTCCTTTTTATCTGAGTTTTCTATTGTTAACTTTATTTCTTTTAAAATCTCATCTAATCTGTCTTCGATATTTGTTTCATTAAACTCACTAACATATTTTTCACTTTTCCATATTATATTTCCAGTAGTTTCTACCATAACTAGTGGAAATGGTGAATTTATCAAAGTTGTTTTAGCAGTATTATTTACATCTAAAGTTAAATCTTTTAGTTGCTCTGAAAATTCTGCTTTCCTTTTTTTATTAGAAAAAATTGTATATAAAATTACTAATGTATATAGGCCTATTCCTACTGGAATCATCTTAACTTCTAATACACATATTGTAATAATTAATATTGCTATTAATAATAAATATATTGAGGTTTTAGATATAAATTTCTCAATTTTATTTTTATTTGCACTCGGCATATATTTTTATTTATCTCCTTAATTTTCTTATAATTATACATATTATATTTTACTATTTTTTCAGTATTTTGTCAATTTCTAGGCATATTTTAATTTTATGTTTACTTTCAATATAAAATATGATATAATATAATTATTAACTTTTTATTAGGAGGTCACCTTTATGGCAAATTTAAATTTTAACTTAATACGGAACGTTGTAAGTTACTTTATTGACAACGAATCCACCGTACGTGAAACAGCCGAAGTATTTGGTATTTCTAAAACTGCTGTTCATAAATATTTGACAGTTTATATGCCAAATCCAGAATCTAGAAGAATTTTAGATACTAATAAGGCTGAAGCTCCAAGTCGCGGTGGAAAAGCCCTTCGAAAAAAGCGGTCACAATGACCGCTTTTTCCTTTTGTTGTAATCCATATTATACATTTACTGAATCTGTATCTTCTGAAACCTTTGGAGCATCTGCTCCTGATTCTACTTCTTCTGTACTTATATGTGTATCTTGATATCTTTGCATTCCAGTTCCTGATGGGATTAATTTACCAATGATTACATTTTCTTTTAATCCTATTAAGTTATCTACTTTTCCTTTAATTGCAGCTTCTGTCAATACTTTTGTTGTCTCTTGGAATGATGCTGCTGATAAGAAACTTTCTGTTGCAAGTGATGCTTTAGTTATTCCAAGTAAAATTCTCTTTCCTTGAGCTTCTCTCTTTCCTTCTTCTCTTAATTTTTCATTTATTTCATCTAATTCATTAATATCAATTAATGAGCCTGGAAGTAAAGTACTATCTCCTGGGTCTTCTACTCTTACTCTCTTAAGCATTTGTCTTGCAATTACTTCGATATGTTTATCATTAATATCAACACCTTGATTTCTATATACTTTTTGTATTTCTTGAACAAGATATTCATGAACACCTTCTGGTCCTTTGATTAATAGTATTTCATTAGGGTTTATTGATCCTTCTGTAATAGGATCTCCTATTTCTATTTCTTGTCCGTCAGTTACACATAATTTTGAGCCAAATGGAATAGAATATGTTTTACTATTATCTTTTGAAGTAACTGTAACTTGTTTTTTCTTCTTTTCTTCAGATATTTTTACTTTTCCAGCAATTTCAGTAATAATAGCTAATCCTTTTGGTTTACGAGCCTCAAATAGCTCCTCAACTCTAGGAAGACCTTGTGTAATATCGGCAACACCTGCAACACCACCAGAGTGAATAGTTCTCATTGTAAGCTGTGTACCTGGCTCGCCAATTGATTGTGCTGCGATTGTTCCTATTGATTCACCAATATTTACTCTTTCTCTTGTTGCCATACTCATACCATAACATTTTGCACATACACCGTGTTTTGATTTACAGTTTAATGGTGAACGTACTGTCATTCTTTCAATTCCTAAATCTACTATTCTATTTGCTACTTTTTCACTAATCATTGTATTAGTATCGCAAAGTACTTCTCCAGTTTCAGAATCTATTATATCTTCTATTGGATATCTTCCTATTAATCTTTCTTGTAATTTTTCAATTACTTGGTTTCCATCTTTAATTGCATATACTTCTAGTCCTTCATGTGTTCCACAGTCGTCTTCTCTTACAATTATATCTTGTGATACATCAACTAATCTTCTTGTTAAATATCCAGAGTCTGCTGTTCTTAAAGCTGTATCTGATAATCCTTTACGAGCACCGTGTGCTGAAATAAAGTATTCTAGAGAATCTAGACCTTCACGGAATGATGATTTAATTGGTATTTCAACTGTTTTACCAGTTGTACTTGCCATAAGACCTCTCATTCCTGCAACTTGTCTTAACTGGCTGATATTACCACGGGCACCTGATTTAGACATCATAAACAATGGATTTAAGTCACCAAAGTTATTTTGCATTGCCTCTGCGACTTTATCTGTTGTCTTTTCCCAAATTTTAATTACATTACTGTAACGTTCATTTTCTGTAATTAAACCACGTGCATATTGTTTTGTAACATTTTCAACTTCTTTTTCGCCTTCTAATAGTAAATCTTTCTTTTCTGCTGGAACTTCAACGTCATCAATAGATACTGTCATTCCTGCTGTTGTACAATATTTATATCCTGTTGATTTTATATAATCTAGTAATTCTGCTGTTCTATCTAATCCGTGTACATATATACATTTATCAATTATTTGTTTTAATTGCTTTTTAGCAACTGTAAAGTTAATTTCTGGTTCAAATTTATTTTTGTTACCTGTTCTATCAACAAATCCTAAATCTTGAGGAATTCCTTTATTGTAGATGATTCTACCAACAGTTGTTAATATAAATCCGTGTGAAATTTCTTTTCCTTCTTCGTCATAATCAGCCATTCTAACATGAACTTTAGCATGTACTCCTAATTCATGGTTAGCATAAGCCATTTCTGCTTCCTCTGGAGAAGAGAAATAATTTCCAGCTCCTTTTGTTCCTTTTTTGTCTATTTCTTCTTCACTATCATTTGGATCTGCGTCAACATCCATAGTTAAGTAATATGCTCCTAAAATCATATCTTGTGATGGTTCTGTTATTGGTGCACCATCTGTAGGTTTTAGAAGGTTATTTGTTGATAACATTAAATATCTTGCTTCTGCTTGTGCTTCTGGTGATAATGGTAAGTGAATAGCCATTTGGTCACCATCAAAGTCAGCATTGAATGCTGTACAAACTAATGGGTGTAATTTTATTGCTCTACCTTCAACTAAAACTGGCTCAAATGCTTGAATTCCAAGTCTATGAAGTGTTGGAGCACGGTTTAATAATACTGGATGGTCTTTTATTACATCTTCTAGTACTTCCCAAACAGCTGGGTCTAATCTTTCAACCATTCTTTTAGCATTTTTTATATTATGTGCTAAATTTCTTGAAACTAATTCTTTCATAACAAATGGTTTAAATAATTCAACTGCCATTTCTTTTGGAACACCACATTGATATATTTTAAGCTCTGGTCCAACAACTATAACTGAACGTCCTGAATAGTCAACACGTTTTCCAAGTAAGTTTTGACGGAATCTTCCTTGTTTTCCTTTTAGCATATCTGATAATGATTTTAAAGGTCTTCCTCCAGCACCTGTTACTGGTCTTCCACGTCTTCCATTATCAATTAGGGCATCTACTGATTCTTGTAACATACGTTTTTCGTTTCTTACAATTATTTCTGGTGCTCCTAATTCTAATAATCTCTTTAATCTATTATTTCTATTTATTACTCTTCTATAAAGGTCATTTAAGTCTGATGTTGCAAATCTACCACCATCTAATTGAACCATTGGTCTTAAATCTGGTGGAATTACTGGTACAACATTCATAATCATCCATTCTGGTTTATTTCCAGATTCTCTAAATGATTCTATTGTATCTAATCTTTTTATTATTTTTGCTTTCTTTTGCTCACTAGCTTTTTCTAATTCTTTAGTAAGTTTTTCAGATAGCTTTTCTACATCAATTTCTGAAAGTAGTTTTAATAATGCTTCTGCACCCATTTCTGCTTTAAATGAACCTACTCCATATTTTTCTTCTGCTTCACGACATTCTTTTTCATTAAGTATTTGGCATTTTGTAAGTCCACTAGTTCCTTTATCTGTTACGATATATGATGCAAAATATACAACTTTTTCAACTGCTCTTGGAGAAATATCAAGCATTAAAGCTATTCTATTTGGTAT
>CANQYG010000060.1 GCA_947628015.1 uncultured Clostridia bacterium | reverse complement strand
TAATAAAAATAACATAATGTGAAAATGGAGGTTTTAAACAAATGAAATGTAAGGAAATACAAGAAAAAGAAAAGATTAATTTACAGTTAAAAAATAAGAAAAAAGTACAGAAATTAAAAGAAAAAGGAATAACATTAATAGCACTAGTAGTAACAATAATAATATTGTTAATCTTAGCAGGAGTAACACTAAATATGGCAATGTCAGGAGATGGATTATTTAGTAAAGCAAAATTAGCGGTAAATAAATATGATGTAGCAAGTGAACAAGAAGTATTGCAACAACAAATAATAGAATACCAAATGGATAATACAATAACTAAGATAGGGGAAAAATTGTCAAATAATTCAACAGCTAATCCTAGTTGGACGATAATAAAATTAAGGAATGAAAATAAACAATATGGAACAAACTACAACTATGTAAAAGAAGGAACAGAAATAGAAGGTTATGGAACAGCAAAGTACAATTGGGTAATAAATTATGAAAATGGAGAAGTTATTCAATTAGATGATTATATAAAAGTATCATCAGGAGAAGGAGTGTCAGTAACAGAAAATTTAGAGTTAAATATAAATCCAAAGAGTATGGCAAATTTAGATACACTTGGTTCAGGAGTAACATTCGTAAATGGAAAAGATTCAAGTTCTTCAGGAGAATATTTAAAAGATTCATACATAGAATTTGATGGAATAGATGATTATTTAAGACTTGATGGAGTCAAAGTAGATAATAATGGAGGAATTACTTTTGAAATTTTTGGAAAGAACGATGATGATGTTGATGTTTTTGCTTTGAATAAAACTTTGTTTGAAGGAGAAGAAATTGCTTTGCTTGGAACATCATTTAGAAGTCATATTTACAAAGGAAAATTTTCTTGTAGTTTTGGTAACAAAAATGTACGGTGGTGATTTTCAATGTGAAACTCCTGGAAGTGAACATTGGATGGATTTTTTTAACGTGAAAACATCAAGTGAAGAGGATACTAGTTTTTATTTGACTATAACAATAGACTTGAAAAATGATACAGTTAGTTTATATTCTTTAGGTTCAAGTGTAGGTACAAATAAATGCAATGAAGGATATTTAGATTCGTGTTTGATTTGTGATAATACAATACCATTTACTGTTGGTGTTATGGTAAGTGGTAATCCAGCAAGGGCTGAATATAGTAAATTTTTATTATATGGATGTAGACTGTATGATAGGGTTTTAAGTGATGAAGAAATTGAATTGAATTATAATGAATCTAAAAGTTTATTGGAAAATTAATTAAATGAGATAAGAGAAAATATTTTATTTAAGTTAAAAACTTAATAAAAATTACTATGGTAAAAATATAGCATAGTATAAAGGAAAAATCAAGAAATAAAAAAATAAAAGTAAATAACAATGTTATAAAAAATGAAAAAGAAAAATCTTATAAAAAGCTTAAGATAAGCTAATTATAAGATTTTTTAAATTTTTATTAAGTTTTTAACTTAATAAAAATAACATAATATAAAAAAGGAGTGAAAAACAAATGAAATGTAAGGAAATACAAGAAAAACAGAAAATTAAATTACAATTAAAAAATAAGAAAAAAGTGCAAAGTTTAAAAGAAAAAGGTATTACATTAATAGCGCTTGTTGTAACAATAATAATATTGCTAATATTAGCAGGAGTAACATTAAATATGGCAATGTCAGGAGAAGGATTATTTAGCAGAGCAAGAAATGCAGCAGACAAGTATAAAAAAGCACAAGAAGATGAGGCAAAATTAATAAGTGAAATAGGAAAAGAAATGAATGATGAATATGTAGGAGCATATATAGAAGGTTATAAGCCAACAGGAGGAACATGTACAATAACTAAAGAACAATCAGGAATAGGTGATGAAGACACAGTAAATTTAAATAATAAAACAATAAAAAAAGATGAAAATGGAAATCAAACATTTACAACAGATACAGATATGAAATGGAGAATTTGGGATTATGATGGGACAACATTAAGAATAATATCAGATAAAACAACAAAAGATGCTCTAAATTTAGCAAATGTGAATGGTTATAATTATGGAGTTTGGGCACTAAATGAGATATGTAGAAAATGTTATGGACAAGATGTATTAGGAGTAAGCGTATTAAATTTAAGGAGAAGTGATATAGAAGAAGTAGGTACATATGATTATACTAAATATAAGCATGGAGCTGATAGTAATGAAGATGTAACGGATAGTAGCGAAGATGAAAATTTAATACACTACGGAGAAACTAAAACGTATGAAGTCAATTTTTTGTCACCAGCTATGTGGGAAAATGATGCAAAGTGGAACTATAGATATGACAAAGATAAAAAAATCGGGGTAGGAGACCCAAGTTGTGAAAATGAGTGGGAATTAGAATTATTAAAAGATTTTGGAACAGGATATGGAAAGACTGATAAGAATACGGAATTTAAACAATCAATTTATACTCATGATTATAAGAAAAGTGATTTTAAAAATGAAAATTATTATGATATGCTTTTTAATAGTATAAATCAAAATTCGGAATATGATCAATGCTGGATTGGAACCCGTTATACTTACTTAGATTCTGAGGAATGTCATTTCGGTTTGAGTAAGATACAGGCTAAAAAGAGTAATTTAGCTCGGAGATGATAATTTTGACTCAGAACGGGAATGTTTTTATTCAAGGAAAGGTGTTACGTCCTGTCGTTTCTATTGACCTTCAAAAAA
Source organism: uncultured Clostridia bacterium (assembly GCA_947628015.1). Taxonomy (GTDB): domain Bacteria; phylum Bacillota; class Clostridia; order TANB77; family CAG-508; genus CAG-793. The sequence goes on along the minus strand of CANQYG010000060.1, from coordinate 7,418 downwards.
GCGGATATAAAATAATAAAAAGTGATGGCTCAGGTGAAGCAGATTATATATTGACTAAATAATACTTGAAGATTGAGAAAAAATATATAGTGAATGAAGTTCGAGAACTTTTTAAGTTGAAGTAAATTAAAAATGATTTTTAATTAATCTAAAAACTTAATAAAAACTACTATGGTAAAAATATAGCATAGTATAAATGAAAAATCAAGAAAATAGAAAATTAAATTAATTAACAATTTAATAAAAAATGAAGTAAGAAAATCTTATAAAAAGCTTAAGATAAGCTAATTATAAGATTTTTTCATTTTTTATTAAGTTTTTAGCTTAATAAAAATAACATAATGTAAAGATGGAGGAATTGAACAAATGAAAGGTAAGAAATTACAAGAAAAAAACAAAATTAATTTACAATTAAAAAATAAAAAGATAGTTCAAAAATTAAAAGAAAAAGGAATTACTTTAATAGCACTTGTTATAACAATAATAATATTACTAATTTTAGCAGGAGTGACATTAAATATGGCATTATCAGGAGAAGGATTATTTAGCAAAGCAAAGTTAGCAGTAAATAAATATGATGTAGCGAGTGAGCAAGAAGTATTACAGCAGATAATAATAGAGTATAATATGGATAATACAATAGAAAAAATAGGTGAAAAATTATCTGATAAAGGAAGTGGAACAGATGATAATTGGGAAGTAATACAACTAAATAACTCAAATAAAAATTATGGTACAAATTATTACTATATAGAAAAAGGAAAAGAAATTAGTAACTATGGAAAAACAAAATATAACTGGGTCATTAATTATGAGACAGGAGAAATAATAAATATAGAAGACTATACGAAAATAGATGGAACAGCAGGACTAGCTGTGCCAGAAGATATAGTATTAAATATAAATCCATTGAATTTAGGAGATGAAACAAGCTGGGGTGAGCGGAGTAACATTTGAAGGCAAAAATAGTGGAGATTCAGGAGTAAATGGATATGAACTAAAATTTGATGGAGAAGACGATTATTTGAGATTAGATAATAAAGAAATTGAAAGAACGGGAGGTCTAACATTAGAGTTTTATGGAAATATTTATGGAGGAACTGCACTTCCTATTGAAAGAACGAGATCATTGGTTGATAATAAGAATGGTGTAGGGACATTTAGATGGTTTGTTAATTGTGAAGGAATAGGTGGTTGTCTTGGAACGAGAGATTACAGAACGGGGGAACCTTATCAGGCAGGGAAAACAGAACATTGGTTTACATTACAATTGCGAAATAAAGAAGAAAATATTAGCGATGAGATATGGATGGCAGTTACAATAGATTTTCGGAACAGGGGAAGTTATAGGATATAAAGATGGAACGCCTAGAAAAAAAGTAGTACTTAATGAATTATATTATAAAGATTCGGATGTTTTTGATAAAGAAATTCCATTCACAATACGGAGCTGAAGATTCGGCTGTTGAAGATGAAGTTGTTCTGAGATGCGCGAAGATGGATTTATATGCATGTAGACTATGGACGAGAGTATTAGGAAGTGATGAAATGAATAAAGAATATAAATCTACTATAGCTTATAGAGAGTATTTAAAAGGAAACTAATGAAATAATAAATAGTAAATCTTATAGAAAAAATTTATAAGGCTTATTGTAAAACATAAAAATCGTTGTTACGAAATTGATAATTTCGACAACGATTTATTTTTATAAAAAATATGAATAAAATTAACGAGAATTATAAAACAAATAATAATGTTTACAAAGTGCTTAAGCTGTGGTATAATACGAGATATTGTAAGAAGTAAAAGTAAAGGAGAAAATTTAATGGAAAATAATGACTTTGTAAAAGATATTACAAACATAGATGATGATTTTGCAAGATGGTATACAGATATTGTAATTAAAGCAGAATTAGCAGATTATACAGATACAAAAGGTTGTATTGCAATAAGACCTTATGGATTTGCAATATGGGAATCTATAAAAGACTATGCAGATAAGAAATTTAAAGAAACAGGAATAGAAAATGTATATTTTCCAGTTTTAATACCAGAAAGTTTACTTCAAAAAGAAAAAGACCATGTAGAAGGATTTGCACCAGAAGTAGCATGGGTTACAGAAGCAGGTGGAGAAAAGCTTGATGAAAGATTATGCATAAGACCTACTTCAGAGACAATAATTTCAACAATGTATTCAAAATGGTTAAGCTCATGGAGAGACCTTCCATTTTTATACAATCAATGGTGTAGCGTGCTAAGATGGGAAAAAGAAACAAGACCATTTTTAAGGTCAAGAGAGTTTCTATGGCAAGAAGGTCATACAATACATGAAACTGAAAAAGAGGCAAAAGATAGAACAATACAAATGCTTGAAATATACAGTGATGTTTCAGAAAATCTATTAGCAATACCAGTTATAAAGGGTATAAAAACTGAAAGTGAAAAATTTGCAGGAGCTATTTCTACATATACTATAGAGTCAATGACACATGATGGAAGAGCATTACAATCAGGTACATCACATTATTTTGGACAAAATTTTACAAAACCTTTTGATATAAAATTCCAAAATAGAGATGGTAAAGAAGAATATGCTTATCAAACATCATGGGGAATATCAACAAGATTAATAGGTTCAATAATAATGGCTCATGGAGACAATAGAGGATTAAAACTTCCACCAAAAGTTGCTCCAATTCAAGTCGTAATCGTTCCAATTGCACAGCATAAAGAAGGAGTTTTAGAAAAAGTTGAAGAACTAAATAAAAAATTATCTGGTAAGTTTAGAATTAAAGTAGATGATAGAGATAAATATTCTCCAGGATATAAATTTAATTATTGGGAAATGAAAGGTGTTCCTATTAGATTAGAGATAGGACCTAGAGACATTGAAAATAATAAATGTATATTAGTAAGAAGAGACAATCAAGAAAAAATAGAAGTATCATTAGAAAAGCTTGAAGATGAAATTTCAAAATTGCTTGAAGATATACAAAAAAATATGTTTGAAATGTGCAAAAATAGAATGGAAGAAAAAACAACAGTGGCAACTAATTTAGAAGAATTTAAAAATGCAATGGATACAAATCAAGGATTTATAAATGCAATGTGGTGTGGAGATGAAGAATGTGAAAACAAGATAAAAGAGTTAACAGGGGCAAAATCAAGATGTATTCCATTTAATCAAACTAAAATATCTGATAAATGTGTATGCTGTGGAAAAGAAGCAAAAGATATGGTAATCTGGGCAAGACAATATTAATTAAGAATTATTAGTGATAATAATTTACTAATTATTTTACATAAAAACATACTCAAACACTTGATTTATGAAAAAAATGTGATATAATGGAAAGGCATTTAAAAATGAAAATGGAAAGGCGAAGAAAGTCTATATAACTTTCCAAGCAAAGCTAGAAAGGAATGAATTTTAAAATGAGCGTAAAACAAGAAAAAACAGAAAACAAAAATGAATTAAAATTAACATTTACAGTAGAAGCAAGTAAATTTGAAGAAGCAATAATGAGCGTATTTAAACAAAGTGCTAAATATTTCAATATACCAGGATTTAGAAAAGGAAAAGCACCATATAAAATTGTAGAGAGATATTATGGAGCAAACATCTTTTATGAAGATGCTTTTAATGAATTAGTTCCAACAGTATATGATGAAGAAATTAAAAATAGCAAAATTGATGCAGTTAGCAAACCAAAAATAGATATAGTACAAATGGAAAAAGGAAAAGACTTAATATTTACAGCTATTGTTTCAACAAGACCAGAAGTAAAACTTGGAAAATATAAAGGTATTGAACTTAAAAAGATAGAATATAAAGTAACTGATGAAGATGTAAAACATGAATTAGAGCATATGGCAGAACATAATTCAAGAATGGTATCTATAGAAGATAGACCAGCACAAAAAGATGATACAGTTACAATAGACTTTGAAGGATTTATTGATAAAGTTCCTTTTGACAATGGAAAAGCAGAAGGACAACAATTAGTAATTGGAAGCAATACATTTATTCCTGGATTTGAAGACCAATTAATAGGAATGAAAATTGGAGAAGAAAGAGATATAAACGTAACATTCCCAAAAGAATATTTCTCAAAAGAATTAGAAGGGAAAGATGCAGTATTCCATATTAAAATGCATGAAATAAAGAAAAAAGAACTTCCAAAAATAGATGATGAATTTGCTAAAGACGTTAGTGAATTTGATACTTTAGCTGAACTTAAAAAGAGCATAAAAGAGAAGAAAGAACACGAAAATGAGCATAAAGCTAAGCACGAAATGGAAGATAGTGCAGTTGAAGCAGTTTGCAAAAATACTAAAATAGATATTCCAGAAGGAATGGTAGAGTTAGAAATTGATAATATGCTTGATAATATTAATCAAAGACTACAATATCAAGGTATGGATTTAGAAAAATATTTAAAAATAATTGGAAAAACAGAATCAGATTTAAGAAAAGAATATAAATCAGATGCTGAAAAGAATGTAAAATCAAGTTTAGTTATTAGACAAATAGTAGAAGATGAAAAAATAAAAGCAGACGAAAAATATGTTAAAGAAAAATTAGAAGAAATGGCAAAACAATATAATAGAAAAGTAGAAGAATTAGAAAAGAATGAGCAATTAAAAGAATATATAGAAGAATCTTCTCAAACAGAACAAGCAGTAAAATTAATTCTTGATAATGCAAAAATATCTAAGTAATTTAGGTAAAAGAGTTTAAAGTAAAAAAAGTTGGGAATAATCGAATTGATACACCTAACTTTTTTTATAATCTATGAAATTAGTTATTTAAAACAATATAAATAAGACTTGATATATTAAAAAAATATATATATAATATTAGATGTATTATATTGTTAAAAATAATCGTTGCCGAAACATCTGATTTCGTATCAATGTTTTGTTGGATAAAAATTAAAAGACTTGCAAAAATTTAATAATCAAACAATATAATAAGAAAGGATGATAATATGAAAGAATTAGATGATAGTTTAGTACCTTATGTAATTGAACAAACTTCAAGAGGAGAAAGATCTTTTGATATATTTTCTAGACTTTTGAAAGATAGAATAATATTTTTAAGTGAAGATGTAAATCCAACATCTGCAAGTTTAGTTGTAGCACAATTATTATTTTTGGAATCAGAAGACCCAGATAAAGAAATATCTTTATATATAAATTCTCCAGGAGGATCTGTTACAGATGGATTAGGAATAATAGATACAATGAATTATATAAAATGCCCAGTAACAACAATATGCATAGGAATGGCTGCAAGTATGGGAGCTCTTCTTTTAACATCAGGAACAAAAGGAAGAAGATTTGCTACTCCAAATGCAGAAATATTAATACATCAACCATTAATTAGTGGTCAAGGTGGAGGAATATCAGGTCAAACAACTGAAATAAAAATTCAAGCTGACCAAATGTTAAAAACAAGAGAAAGAATTAATAAAATAATTAGTCAAACAACAGGAAAACCAATAGAGCAAGTAGAAAAAGATACAGAAAGAGACCATTATTTAACAGCAGAAGAAGCTTTAGAATATGGATTAATTGATGGTATAATGGACAAAAGAAAATAAAATGTTTTTACAATAAAGGAGATTTGTAATGGCTAAAAATGAAAAAAAAATTAGATGTTCATTTTGTGGAAAAACACAGGATACTGTAAAGAAAATAATTGCAGGACCAATGGGAGTTTTTATCTGTGATGAATGTATAAAAGTATGTGAAAACATATTAGAAACAGACCAATATGATGAGGAAGAAGAAACATATACATTAGCCCAAGACACAAAACTTCCTACTCCTCAAGAAATAAAAAATGTTTTAGATGAATATGTTATAGGTCAAGATGAAGCTAAAAAAACATTGTCAGTAGCAGTATATAATCATTATAAAAGAATAGAAAATGATGATGTTGATAATGATGTAGAAATTCAAAAAAGTAATGTTTTGCTTTTAGGACCAACAGGATGTGGAAAAACATATTTAGCTCAAACTTTAGCAAGAATATTAAAAGTACCATTTGCAATAGCAGATGCAACAACCTTGACTGAAGCAGGATATGTTGGAGAAGATGTTGAAAATATTCTTTTAAAACTTATACAAGCAGCAGACTATAATATTGAAAAAGCAGAAAAAGGAATAGTTTATATTGATGAAATAGATAAGATTTCAAGAAAATCTGAAAATCCATCAATTACTAGAGATGTAAGTGGAGAAGGAGTTCAACAAGCATTACTTAAAATAATAGAAGGAACAGTTGCATCAGTACCACCTCAAGGAGGAAGAAAACATCCACATCAAGAATTTATACAAATAAATACATCTAATATACTATTTATATGTGGAGGAGCATTTGAAGGATTAGAAAAAATAATAGGAGATAGGGTAGGAAAAAAAGAAATTGGATTTGGTGCAAATATTCAAACATCAAAGGAAATAGATAAATATAGAATATTTGAACAACTATTACCACAAGACTTGCTTAAGTTTGGATTAATTCCAGAATTTATAGGAAGATTACCAATAATTGCAACATTAAGAGAATTAGATAAAAAAGCATTAGTAGAAATAATGACAAAACCAAAAAATGCATTAGTAAAACAATATAAAAAATTATTTGATATAGATGGAGTAGACTTAGAGTTTAATGAAGATGCATTAGAGGCTATAGTAGATAAAGCAATAGAAAGAAAAACTGGAGCCAGAGGACTTCGCTCAATAATGGAAGAAACAATGAGAGATGTAATGTATGAAATTCCATCTAATCCAAAAATTACAAAATGTATAATAAATAAAGAAACAGTATTAGAAAATAAAAAGCCAGAAATAATTATTGACGAAAACAAACAAGAAAAGAAAAAAAAGAAAAATACAAAAAAGATAAATAATGAAGAAATAGCATAAAATATTAAAAGAATGTTAGAACAAAATCTAATGTTCTTTTTTATTTTGTAATTTAGAAAAAAATTTTAATTAAGGTAAAAACTTAATAAAAATTAGTATATGAAAAATATAGCATAACAATGGGAAAAAATCAAGAAAATAAAAATTAAAAGTATTTAATAATTTAGCAAAAAATGAAAAAGAAAAATCTTATAAAAGGCTTATATAAAGCTGGTTATAGGATTTTTTACTTTTTTATTAAGTTTTTACCTTAATAAAAATAACATAATGTAAAAGTGGAGGTTTTGAACAAATGAAATGTAAGGAAATACAGGAACAAGAAAAGATTAAATTGCAATTAATAAGTAAGAAAAAAGTACAGAAATTAAAAGAAAAGGGAATAACATTAATAGCACTTGTAATTACAATAATAATATTGCTAATATTAGCAGGAGTAACATTAAATATGGCATTATCAGGAGATGGATTATTTAGCAGAGC
>CANQYG010000059.1 GCA_947628015.1 uncultured Clostridia bacterium | reverse complement strand
CAGACTCAAAAAAATTTGAACATGGAAGAGATATGGTGCATTCCCACTTTTTTGAAAATTTGTCTAATAGAAAAAATTAGAAACATTTGTGAAAGAATTTTTATTTCACAAATGGAAAAGTTCAAAGTCGAAAACATTATTGAAAGAATTATAGAGAATAAGCCGGGAAAGCAGATAAAGATATCAGCAGATGGAGCTTATCCTTTTATTGAATATATGTCATACAGATTAAAGAGATATGGAAAAGAAGGAATTCCATATTTAGATGCTTTTGAAGAACAAGTAAACAAAATGGGGCTAACTATTACAGATGCAATTAACAGGGAACATTTTGACATAGCGGTTAGAAAGCTATCTATAAAAAATGCAATTAATAGTATAAGAAACATATCAAGAATGAATATGATTTCAATTTTTAAAGAAATAAATGTTGTTGAAAATATTTTAAACAAAGACCCAGCTAATGTTTATCAAAATATGGACTATGAAAGCAAAGATTATTATAGAAGTAAAATATTAGAAATTTCAAACAAAACAAAAATTTCTGAAATATATATTGCAGATGAAGTTTTAAAGCTTTGCAACCAAAATGATATTAATAATAAAGAATTTTATAAAGATGACTCAGAATATTATAGACAATTAAAAAAATCTCACGTTGGTTATTATTTAATAGATGACGGAAAAGATGAGCTAATTAGTAAATTATTAAATAAAAAAGTAAAATCAATTTCAAGTGACAAAAAAGCTAAAATTTATGTTTTTACAATTTATTTTTTTACTATATTAATTACAGCTCTTTTACTACTACCAACAAAATTTTTATCAATTCTCCTTTTTATTCCGATTCAAAATAGTGTAACAAAAATAATACAGTACATTTTAGGCAAAGTTGTAAAGCAAAGACATATTCCAAAAATAGATTTACAAAATCACATACCAGAAGAATTAAGTACTATGTGCATAATGCCTGTGTATTTAAAAAATGAAAAAGATGTTAAAGATATCTTTAAAAAAATGGAAGTTTATTACTTAGCAAATAAATCGGAAAATCTATTTTTTACTTTACTTGGTGATTGCACAACTAGTAACAAAAAGGATGAAGACATAGATAAGGAAATAATAAAAGAAGGCTTAGAGCAGGTTAAAAAATTAAATGAAAAATACGGTGAAATTTTCTTTTTCACATATAGAAAGCGTGAATGGTCTGAAAGCGAAAGATGCTATATGGGGTGGGAAAGAAAAAGAGGAATGATTAACCAGTTTAATGAATTTCTAATGACTGGAAAATCAAAGTTTGAGGTAAATACTTGTAAATTAGATGCAATTCCTAAAATTAAATATATTATAACAATAGATTCTGATACAAACCTAGTAATGGATAGTGCGATAAAGTTAATAGGAGCAATGAGTCATATTCTAAACAAACCGGAAATTGATAAAATAAAAAACATTGTAGTTAAGGGGTATGGCATAATTCAACCTAAAATAAATTTGGAAATAGATAGTGGGAGAGAAAGTTTATTTACAAGATTACTTGCAACAAATATAGGAATAGATCCTTACTCAAGTGCTTTTTATGATGTTTATCAAGATACATTTGGAGAAGGAATTTTTACTGGGAAAGGAATATATGATTTAGATGTATTTTATAGTGTACTAAAAGATTCTATTCCTGAAAACAAAGTATTAAGTCACGACTTACTAGAAGGAAGTTTTTTAAGATGTGGTTTAGCAAATGACATTTATTTTATGGATGGCCAACCATCGAGTTATAGCACATACAAAATCAGAAAACATAGATGGATAAGAGGAGACATTCAGATAGTAGGTTGGCTTAATTCAAGTTTAAATTTCTTATCTAAATACAAAATTTTAGATAATCTAGTTAGAAGCTTGAATGAAGTATTTTTATTACTAGTTTTATTTATTGGAATGATAACAAATAATGTTTTAAATATTGTCCTTCCTTTAATTATATTAGGAGTTCCAATGATAGTAGGACTTTTAGACTTATTCATTAACAAAAAGGGAGGAGAAAGTCATAAGAAACTATTTGCACCGACATTTTCAGAAATACAAAAGACTGTTTACAGATATATTTTAGATGTGATTTTGTTGCCTGACACAGCTAACGTTGAAACAAATGCCTTTGCAAAATCAATATATAGATTAAAAATTTCACATTTAAATTTACTGGAATGGACAACGGCAAAAGAAGCGGAAAGTAAAAAAAGAGCAAGTTTAAAAGACTATTATATATCTATGATTTTTTCTGTAATATCTGGGATGATATTTATGAAATATCCATTTTCATTTTTATGGATATTTTCCCCATTAATAATGTATTTGATGAGCAGAAAAGAAGAAAGGGAGACAACAAAGTTATCAAAGGAAAATGAGAAATATTTATTGAATGTTGGTAAGAAAACATGGACTTATTTTAAAGATAATATGACTAATTTTTTAGTAAATGATAACTATCAAGAAGAAAAAAGAGAACCATGTACTAAAAGAACATCACCAACAAACATTGGTCTTCAAATTCTAGCTATAATATCAAGTTATGATTTAGGATATGAAAAAGATAAGTATGTTATAGATCTTCTTGAAAATGTGATAAAAACTATAGAGATACTACCAAAGTGGAATGGTCATTTATATAATTGGTATGATATAGAAAAGTTAATACCAATTTATCCTCTAATGATTTCAACAATTGATAGTGGAAATCTAGTAGGATATCTATATGTCTTGAAGCAATTTTTAATTGAACATAAAAAGAGCGAAAGAATAAATGATTTAATAAAAAGAGTTGAAAAACTAATAAATGATACAGATTTTAGCACATTATTTGATGAAAGACTTGAGCTATTTTCAATAGGATTTAATGTAGAAGAAAATAAACTAATTGAATATTATTATGATTTGTTGGCATCAGAATCGAGACAAACGACATTAGTTGCAATTGCAAAGAAAGACATACCAAGTAAAAGTTGGAGTACACTTGGAAGAACTTTAACATCTTTAAAAGGTCACATTGGACTTATTTCATGGGGAGGAACGGCATTTGAATATTTAATGACAAACTTAATTATTCCAACTTATGATGCAACATTAATAGATGAATCTTGCAAATTTTTAATTTTAAGTCAAAAAGAGTATGCTATGAAATTAGGAATTCCATGGGGAATTTCTGAAAGTTCATATAATTTAAAAGATTTCGATGGAAATTATCAATATAAAACATTTGGAATTCCCTGGCTTGGAATAAAAAGAGGCTTAGAATCTAATATAGTAGTAAGCCCTTATTCTACAGCATTAGCTATTACAGAATGTCCTAAAGACGCAATAAGTAACTTTAAAAGGTTAGAAAAAGAAGGTGCTTTTGGAAAATATGGTTTTTATGATGCAATAGATTATACTCAGTCAAAAGAAATAATAAAAATGTTTATGGCACACCACGAGGGGATGATTTTAGCAGCCATTGACAATCAACTAAAGAATAATATTTTTCAAAAAAGGTTTATGCAAAATCCTGAAATAGAAGGAATAAAGGTCTTACTTCAAGAGACAATGCCAACTAATATAATTTTAACGAAGGAAAAAAAGGAGAAAACTCAAAAAATAAAATTAAAAAATAATGATGATTATTCTGTAAGAAATACTGGATTAAATGTAATATCTACTAGAAAATATAGTTCAATCTCATATGAAAATGGTTATGAATATAATAAAATAGATGATATTGTATTAACAGATGAAAATAATATTTATATAAAAGATATAGATTCTAAAAAAGTGTTGAACTTTATAAATAGTAAAAAAGAGACTGCTTTCACATCATATTCAAGTGAGTTTAGGCTAAATACGGGAAATTTGATAGCAAATATAAATACTACAATTGTACCAGATTTAACAGTAGAAGTTAAGGAAATAAATCTAAAAAATAAAGGATTAAATGAATTAAATCTAGAAATTACAACATCAGCAAAACCAATGATGATAAATAGAAAACAATATGAAGCTCATCCTGCTTTTGAAAATATGTTTTTGAACTTTGAGAATATAGATGATTATTTGGTAATATCGAGAAATAATGAGAAATTGCCGTATTTAGTTACGAGTTTATTTTCAGAAGAAGGTAGTACTGAGTTTGAAATAGATAAAGAAAAATTTATTGATAGAAAAAATAATGGAGTTCCTGATAGTGTATTAAAGTCTTATCCATTTAGTAAAAAAGCAGGAAATGTTATTAATCCAATAATAGCAATGAGAAAGATAGTTTCTATAAAACCAAATGAAACAAAAAAATTATATTTAATTTCATCTGTAGATTATAGTAAAGATATAGCAATCAAGAATTTTATTGAATATAAAAATATTAAAAACTTAGATAGATTATTAGAATTATCAAGAGTTCAGACAGAAGCGGAAATAAGATATTTAGGATTAAAGAATAAAGAAATTCAGACTTATCAAAAAATGCTTAAATTTTTACTTTTACCAGATAATATTAATAATGAAAAATCAAATATAAAGAACTTTAATTTAGACGTATCTAATGAAAAAATATGGAAATACGGCATATCAGGTGATTTCCCAATACTATTAGTTAATATAAAAGATTTAAATGATTACTATGTTGTAGAAGAAGTTTTTAAAGCTTATGAGTTTTTTAGAAGTAGAAATATAAAGCTTGAAATTGCAATAACAAGTAAAAAAGATATTATAGAAAATATTAGAAATAATAACATGGAAAAATATCTAAACCAAAAAGAAGGAATATTTGTACTAATTGATTTACCTAGAGAAGAAAGAAAAGTTTTAGAATTAAGAGCAAGTTTAATAATTGACGCACATAATGGTTCATTGAAAAAACAAGTTGATGAATTAGATGATTCAATTTTTTATGAAGATAATATCGAAAATACAGTTCAAACTATAGAGGATACTTCTAACACTTTAGATGATATTGTCAAAATCAAAAACTTAAAATTTTACAATGGCTATGGTGGATTTAATGAAGATGGTTCTGAATATTATATTATTCAAGATAAAGACAAAAAGTTACCTTTAGCTTGGTCTAATATATTAGCTAATAAAAAATTTGGCTCGGTAGTAACAGACTCACTTCGGAGGATTTATATGGTATAAAAATAGCAGAACAAATAGAGTAACACGTTTTTCAAATGATAGCTATATGGATAAAAAATCAGAAAAATTTATTTTAAGCTTATATGATAAACAAAAAGGCAAAATAAAAAATTGGAATCTTACATTTGATGACAGTAAAGATACAGAACAATATGTTACTTGTTTTGGGCTAGGATATGCTAAGTATTATTTGAAAAATGAAATATATCAAGAATGTACGCAATATGTACCAACTGAGGATAGTTTAAAAGTTAGTATTATAAAGTTAAAAAATAATCAAAATAAAGAAATTTGCTTAAAAATAAAATATGATTTAGACTTGCAAATGGGTGAAAACTATGATGACAAAAGATTTATTGTAAATGTATTTAAAGAAAGTTTAAATATGAATTTATATAAAAATGCAAAAAGCAATTCTGGATATGCTTATGTTACGAGTAATGAAAAAATTAATGAAGAAAATGAAATAGAAATTGAGCTAAAAAAAGATGAAGAAAAAGAGATTCTATTTATCATTGGATGTGAAGAAAATGAAGATGAATGTTTAGATAAAGCTACAAAATATATAACAAATTATAAAGAAGAATTAGAAAATACAAAAAAATATTGGAGAGAAGAAACAAGTAAAGTTTGTGCAGACACTCCATCAAAATCATTTGATTTTATGCAAAATAATTGGCTTGTATATCAAACTTTAGTATCAAGAATAAACTCAAAGAGTGGCTTTTATCAAGCTAGTGGAGGATATGGATTTAGAGACCAACTTCAAGATAGTTTAGGTCTAAAATATGTTGATATAAATTATCTAAAAAATCAAATTTTAATGTGTGCAAAGCACCAGTTTGCAGAAGGAGATGTAGAACATTGGTGGCACGCAGACTCTAATCTAGGTATAAGAACAAGGTTTTCAGATGACCTTTTGTGGTTACCTTATGCAGTAATAGAATATATTGATTTTACAGGAGATTTTAGTATTTTAAATCAAGAAGAAAAATATTTAAAAGCAGAAGAACTAAGAGAAGATGAAGAGGATAGAGTAAATATTTATAATGAATATGAAAATAATGGAACAATTTTTGAACATTGTATCAAAGCAATAGAAAGAGCATCTAAGTTTGGAAAAAATGGCCTTCCATTAATAAAATCAGGAGATTGGAATGATGGAATGAATAAAGTAGGAGCAAAAGGACTTGGAGAAAGTGTATGGTTAGGATTTTTCTTATATGATATATTAAATAGATTTTTACCGTTAGTTGATTATGAATCTAAATTTGCAAAGAGGCAAAACATTAGTAAAGATATGGCAATAGCAATAAATGACAATAATGAAAAAAAGGATGCAAATGCTGAATTTATACAAAATGTTAATAATTTAAATTATGATGAAATAAAAGAAAGTTTTAGCACCAATATGCAAAATCTAAAAAAGGCATTAAATGAAAATGCTTGGGATGGAAGATGGTATAAGAGGGCTTTTGATGATGATGGAAGAGAAGTAGGAACAATAAAAGAGGAAGAATGTAAAATTGATAGTATAGCTCAAAGCTGGTCAGTTATATCAAATTGTGGAGATAATGACAAAAAATTTATTAGTATAGAAAGTGCAGAAAATTATTTGATAGATAATGAAAATAATTTAATAAGATTATTAACACCTGCACTAGAAAAAAGAAATCTAGGATATATTTCATCTTATGCAAAAGGCTTAAGAGAAAATGGAGGTCAATACACGCACGCAGCAATATGGTTATTAATTGCAGAAGTTCTTTTGAACTTCAATGAAAAAGCCTTTGAAATTTATAAAAAAATAAATCCTATTGAGCATTCATTAAATAAGGAAAGTGCTGATAAATACAAAGTTGAGCCTTATGTAGTAGAAGCGGACATTTGCTCTAGAGAAGACTTAGCAGGAAGAGGAGGATGGACATGGTATACAGGTTCAAGTAGCTTACTTTATAAAGCACAAGTAGAATATATATTAGGTATAAAAATTCATTATGGTATTATGAAAATAGAGCCTTGCGTTCCGGAAAGCTGGAAAAATTTCGAGGTAAATATTAAGTATTATGACGCAAATTATTTGATAAAATATACAAGGAGCAATAAAAATGAAACTATTTTAGATGATAAAAAAGTAGAAGAAATAGTTTTGGAAAAACAAGGAAATCATATAATAAATAGATATTTTAAATAAGTTAGTATATTTAGAATAAAATTTGAATATTTTTCATTTTTTTATTGAAAAATGTAATTTTCTATGATATAAGTATTTGTAAATTACTTATATTTTAGGAAGGACGAGAGAAGTCTATGGAAAATAATCAAGAAACTAATACTTATGATGAAGATAAGAAGACAATATTAGCTGTTGATGACGAAAGTTCAATAATAGATTTATTAAAATTTAATATTGAAAAAGAAGGATATAATTTTATTTATGCATTAGATGGTGAAGATGGTCTTCAAAAAGTTATAAATGAAAAGCCTGATTTAGTTTTATTAGATGTAATGCTTCCAAAAATGGATGGTCTTTCAGTTTGTAGAAGAATTAGACAAGAGCAAATAAATATACCTGTTATAATGCTTTCTGCAAGAGGAGAAGAAATAGACAAAATACTTGGATTGGAAATAGGTGCAGATGACTATATAACAAAGCCATTTAGCACAAGAGAACTTATTGCAAGAATTAAAGCGAACCTAAGAAAGTCAGAGCAAGATGGAAATACTGGATATAATAAGGGAAATGTACTTACAGTAGGTTCATTATCACTTGATTTAGATAAATTTGAAGTTAATGTTAGAGGACAAGTAATTACTGATTTAACAAGAAGAGAATTTGAAGTTTTAAAATTCTTAGCACAAAAACCAGGTCAAGTAGTTACAAGAGAGTCTTTACTTGAAAAAGTATGGGGATATGAATACTTTGGAGATATAAGAACAGTAGATGTTACTGTAAGAAGAATTAGAGAAAAAATAGAAAAAAATACAGCTAACCCTAAAATACTGGTAACAAAAAGAGGAATAGGATATTATATAGCTAGCAAATAGTATGGAGGATTAAATGAAGAATTATTGGCTAAAATTAATACTTTCCTTCTTCATTATTAGTAGCATTGTTATTGTTGCACTAGGACTATTTTTTGTTGGATATACCAATATCTTAGATATAAAAACTATATTGGCAATAATGATAGCCTTAGCAATACTTGCAATTTTTTGTATTGCTTTGGCTATTTTTACTACAATAACAGTTGTAAATCCAATGTCAAGGATGCTTAAAGGAACAGTTTTATATGATGATATAGATATTAGCAAAAAAGGTAATAATGAAATAGAAAAGTTAAGATTTAATTTGATAGAGGCAAATAATCAAAAAAGACAAACTGATACAATATTAAAGCATATGACAGATGGAGTAATAGCTTTTGATATGAATGGAAAAGTTACATATATAAATCCAGCTGCAATACAGATGCTTGAATTAAAAGAATCTGACAAAAGTTTTGAAAAAATATTTTCAAAATACGAAGATATAAATATGGAAAAAATAATATATCTTGAAAACTGGACATCATCAGAAACAAAAATAAATACAAAATCTGGAGCAATGAATTTATTTTTTGTACCATTTAAAGATGAAATAAATAGACCAACTGGAGTAATGGTAGTGGTGCAAGATATTACAGAACACGTAAAGCTAGATAATATGAGAAAAGAGTTTGTTGCAGATGTTTCTCACGAATTAAAAACACCATTGACATCAATAAAAGGTTTTTCGGAAACATTGCTTGAAGGAAACTGTGATGAAGAAACACAAAAACATTTTTTAGGTATTATATATGATAATGCTGAAAGAATGGAAAAATTAGTACAAGACTTGCTAACATTATCAAGATACGATAATAAGATAAACAAAAATAATGTAATAGAATTTAATTTAGGAGAACTTACTAAAAAATGTAGTGAAAAATTTGAAATAGAAGTTCGTAAAAAAAATCAAGATATGGAATGCTTTGTAACAGCTGATGTTCCACCGGTACTTGCTGATAAAGATGGAATAGAAAAAGTTATTATAAATATAATTAGTAATAGTGTAAAATATACTCCTGATGGTGGAAAAATCTCTATATATGTTGGTTATGTTCATAATGATGCTTATATAAAAATAAAAGATACAGGAATAGGAATTCCAAAAGAAGATATAGACAAGATATTTGAAAGATTTTATAGAGTTGATAAAGCAAGGTCAAGAGAACTAGGCGGAACAGGTCTAGGTCTTTCTATTGCGAAAGAAATAATAGAACAAAATAAAGGAAATATAAGTATAAAAAGTACATTAGGAAAAGGCACAGAAGTTGTCATTAGAATTCCAGTAAAAAAATAATGAAGGAGAAGAATATAATGGATGACGAAAAAAGAGAAAATGATGATAAAGAGCAAAATATAAATCAAAAAGATAATAAAAAAAGAGCATTTGTTTTAAGTCCTGCAGCAAAAGATATTTTAGAATGGATATATTGTATTGTAATTGCAATAGTTTTAGCTGTACTTATAAAATATTATTTAGGAACACCAACAGTAGTAAGAATGAGCTCAATGTATCCTACACTTGAACAATCTGATAGACTTATTTTAAGTAGAATAGATAAAACAAGAAAAAAACTTCCTGAAAGAGGAGATATAATAACATTTGAAGAACCATCAAGAAATATAGATTTATCAGAAATAGATATGGAAAATCCTGTTGCAAAATATGAAAATGAACCACAGGGGTGGTGGAATAAATTTGTATATTATGTTTTAGAAATTAATAAAACAAGTTATATAAAAAGGGTAATAGGACTTCCAGGAGAACATATTGAAATAAAAGATGGAAAAGTGTATATAAACGGTACAGAATTAGAAGAAGATTATTTAACGCCAGGTTTGGAGACACCAGCTAGTGGACCATTTACAGACTTCGTTGTTCCAGAAAATTGTGTGTTTGC
>CANQYG010000058.1 GCA_947628015.1 uncultured Clostridia bacterium | reverse complement strand
ACTTCATAATTTTTAAAATTGCCTTTTTTTAGGCTTATTTGTCGTGTTCTTTAATATTTACTTTTTGTTTCATCATTATAACTTCCCCATTTTACATTTATTCTTTCTGTAAAATAAACTTTCGATTTTTTTATATCTTTTACAAGTTCACTTTTATCAAATTTACTTTTCTTATCTATATGTATATATATGTCATTTTTCTCATAGTCAAGTAATTCTAACAATTTTTTTAATTGATTAAAATTATTATGTGCCATTATTAAATAAGCATGTTTTTTATTTTTTTCCATTTAGTTCTCCTACTTTTTACTTGTCTTTAATTTATCTTTTATTCCTTTAATTTTTGAAATAGCATATGTTACAAATTCTTCTTTCAAAATTAATAAACTAATAAAATAAATTATCATTCCCATTGCTACTTGGGTAATAGTGCATATAAAGTCATTGTTAATTATTCTTCCTATTAATATACAAACTACAAACATTATTACACTTGATATTATGTATTTTATTGATAATAAAAATATTTTTTTATAGTTAAACTCTTTTCTTGTAAAATACATTTCCATAAGTAAAACTGTAAGTTCTGCAATAACAGTTGCAATAGATGCTCCTATAGCTCCATAAGGTTTTATTAGTAAAAAGTTCATAATAACATTTATAATCGAGCCTGAAACTACTGATTTTGTATATTCTGTTTGTCTTTTAGTTGGCAGTAAATATTGAGAACCTATTATTGTATTTAATCCAATTAGTAAAATTATTGGGCTTATTACATTCATTATTAAAGATACTCTGTCATACCCTTTTCCAAAAAATACTGGTACAAAGTTTGACGATACTGCGATTATTCCAAAAATCATTGGATATGCTAGTAAAAATACAAAATTAAAAGATTTTTTCATATAATTTTCTATTTCATCTTTTTTTCCTTCTGAAAATTTACTAGCGATTCTTGGTAACATTACTGTTCCCAAAGATGTTATCAATGTTAGAACCATTCTAACTACTTTTTGACTTTGCTCATAAAAACCAACTTCTGATTTATCTGATACTATATTTCCTAACATTGTTTTATCTAGCAATGTGTATATTTGCATTGCAATTTGTGGAATAAAAAAGTTAATTGTAGGTTTTATATGTCTTAATATTTTAAGTTCTTTTATTTTAACTTTTTCTATGTATTTTGGTAAATAGGTCCAAAGTGACATATTTCCAATCAAAATAGAAAGTGCATATATAATTAAATATTTATATAAGTCATCTTTTGTTTTTACTAAACAAAAAATTGCAATTACGCTTAGTATTTTTACAATTACATTCTTTTTTATTGTTTTCTTAAATTCTTCTAATCCTTGAAAGAACCATCCTATGTCTAAACAATTTCCAATAAGTTCAAGCATTAAAATCTTATAATATATACTATACGTTGTCCCTCTTGCAAATATAAAATAAAATAAAGTTGTTGATATTGTCATAGTAACTAATTTAAGAATCAATATCTCCCAAAATATTTTGCTATATTCTTTTTTATCTTTTTGTCTATATGCAATTTCTCGTTGTCCATAAATTGTCATTCCTAATGTTCCAAATGTTATAAAATATGCTGATATTGAAATAACATAACTATATATACCTATATTTTCAGCTCCTAAAACTCTTGATATATATGGAGCTGTTATAAGTGGAAGAATAAGTATTAATATATGATATATTAAATTATAAATATAGTTCTTCTTTACAGATTGACTCATTAATAATCCTCTTTTTCTATCTCTTTGTCAATAGTATCTTTTTGAAATATTGTTCTATATGGTATTGTTTCATCCATATTTTTGCGAATATAGTCATTATACCAAATTCCTATATTAAGTGTTAAAAATGCTGTTATTATTGGAATGTATATGTTTTTCTTATCTTTCCAATTTTCATAAAATCCTTTAATATAAAATGGAAATAATATTATTTCACTTATTTGAAAATAATGTGCTATTCTTTCTCCATGTGTATTTGTTAAATATCCTAATAAATATAATATCGTACTTAATACAGTAAAGCAAAATAACATCGACATTTCTTTATCTTTTTGAATATTTTTTCTCATAAAGAAATATGGAACTATACAAGGAATTACTAGCTTTATAAAATATGTTAAGCCAATATGATTTTTTCCAATAGTTCTAAAATATGTAGCATATTTTTGGAATAATGGAGTTTGCATAGTAAAGTTATATATTGCTTTAAAGTTTAATATTACTGTAAGAAGTATAACAAAAGTTGCTAATGATATATATTTATATTTACTATTTGAATATATTGGTCTTAAAAATATTGCAATTAACATCATAAGTGCTGTTGTATGAAATGTTGTAGCAACTAGCACACAAATTGTGTATTTTAATGTTTGACTTAAATAGTATAAAATATATTTTTTCTTTTCCTCATCTTCTTTTTTATCTCTTATATCTAAATATCTAAAGCCAAAAAAGACAATTGCTACAGCCATCATTTGCCTTATTAAGTTAAATGACCTTTGATAAAATAATATTAAAAAGAAAAACCACGCAAGAGCTGTACTTATTTTATCTTTATAATGTCTAATTCCAAAATATGTAAAACTAATTGTAATAAGTGATGCTATGAATATTACTACATTATAATTTCCATTCATGAAAATGACTAATTTATTTAAAAGAATATATCCTACTTCAATTTTTCTGCCTCTATTTATATATATTCCATCTTTAGCACTTTCAAAAATAGACTTATATACCTTTATATCATCTGTTCCGACTTTATACCTTATGCCAGCTATAATTGCTGGAAATAAAATTGTACAAATAGTAAGTATATTTACAATCCATTTTTTATTTGTTTTCTTCTCTGCTATTTCTGTCGCTAAAGCTAAGCCTACTGATACCAATATTATTACAATATAAGCTAACATGTTATTTTCCCTTCTTTAATTCTTTTGAACCTTCTTTTTTATTTTGATTAAAATTTTATATGGAATACGACCTAAGTATGATAAATAAAATAGTGTTTTTGACTTTTTATTTACTTTATCATCTTTTAAAATTTGTTTTCTATATTTTTTTATGTTGTTAGTTGCCTTTTCTAAATATTTTTTATATTCTTTTTTATTAGGAATTTTATACCATAGGTTTAAAGACTGACTTGCTACTAAAAATTCTGCTGACTTTTTAATATTTTTATGATTTTGATTTATATAATCTAGTATTTCATCTAAATAATCTAATACCGTTTTAATATCTAATTCATTTGCTTTTCTATGAATTAAACTTCCTTTTCTTAGTAAATAGTTATACTTGCCACTTGGTATATACACAACCTTATTTGATTTTAAAAAAGTCTTATAAGTTAATCCTAAATCTTCATAATTCTTATTTTCTACATATCTTAAATTGTCAAATAATTCTTTCTTATAAAGCTTTCCCCAAGTACTATGTCTCATATAACGATAATAAAATAAATTTTCTGTTGCTTCTTCACCATTCATAACTAAAATTTTATTAATTCCAAAATTTTTTATAGATTCATTATTTTCTTCATCTATTAATTTGCAATTACATGTGCTAATACTTGCCTCTTCTTTTTTCAAAGTTTTATAAAGTAAATCTAAATAATCTTCATCAATAAAATCATCACTATCTACAAATGTAATAAAATCACCTTTTGCATTGTCTAAAGCTACATTTCTTGCGTGACTTACACCTTTATTGTCAGTATGTATTGCAATTATTTTACTATCTTTATTTTTTAATTTTTCAATAATGTCATAAGACTTATCATAAGATCCATCATTTACAATTATTACTTCTATGTTCTTATATGTTTGATTTAATATACTTTCAATGCATTTTTCTAAATATTTTTCTGCATTATATACTGGAACTAATACACTAATTTTTTCTTTTTCCATTAAATCCTCTTTACTTGATATTAATCATTTTTCCTAATTTTATACTAGCTTCATCTGTATATTGCTTAGATAAGCATCCAGCTGGAGTAAATGTCATCTCTCCCAAAATTGGTTTATTATTATAATTGTAAAAATCTACTCTTACAAACTCAAATGGTTTAGACAATTTTTCTGCATATTCATACATTTTATCTAAACTCTCATTTTTTTCTATTTTAAAACTTTTTATTTCATCTTCAGAAAGATTATTTATTTCAGGTATTAAGTTCCAATTTTTATCTAAGAAATATTTTTTTGGCTTTCCAAAATTTCTTTCAAGGCACATTAAGCATAATTCAGGCTTTCCGCCAAAGCAATATATTTTAAAATCAGCTATTGCATTTCCATCTTTTGTATCTAGGAATTTTTCGCAAATTATTTTCTTTTCTATTCCTTTATATTGTATTTCTGCACCATACTTCCAAAAGTCACTTTTCATCCATTTTCTTAACTTCTTTTTTGTATATTTAATATCTAATTTAGACTTATCATCACAAATTATATTATAACCAGATGCATGATTGCATTTTAATACAAATTTATTAGGTAACTTATCAAAATCTATGTCATCTACTGAATCATATACATCTATTAGCTCGTTTAAAATCTCTTCGCATCCACTATTTTTTACATATTCTCTAACTTTATATTTGTCAGCACATTTTGTAACTTGCTCATTATCTTTATATGTATTTAATTTTAAGTACATTAACTTTTCATTAAAAGTTTTAGGATTTTTTAAATTTAACTTTTTGTGCATTTTTATAAAGTAGTATATTTTGCTATTAAGTGTTGGTGAAAAATTTGAAATAATTCCCATTATATTTCTAAATATATTTCTTAATTCATTCATTTTATTTTATAACAATTGATTAATTTTGCTTTCTATATCTGTAATTAATCTTTTATTATCTTCCTCCCATTTTATTGGTGTAAATTCTTCCATTTTATTTATAGTATCATATAAATTATCCATATCTAATACAACTGGTATGTTAAATTTTTCATTAAATACTTCTGCAATTTCGATTTGATGATTGTCAACATGTTCTCCATATTTTTTTAACCTAGGAATTATAATAAGTTTCTTTTTCTTTTTTAAAGCTCCTATTATACTTCCTGTTCCACTATGAGTTATTATAATATCTGCTTTATCTATTATTTCATCTATTTCATTTTGAGGTTTTAAATCAAACATTTCAAAATTTTTAGGAATATATTCACTAAATACACATTGAACATTTAAATCCTCTTTTTTTAATTTTCCTTCATCTATTAATTTATCTAACTCTTTTAACACTCTATCAAATTGAAATTTTTGAGTTCCCAATGTTACGAATATCATATTATTTTTCCTTTTTTTATATTTTAATTACCTTAGTAAATTCCACCTTTGTAATTAGCTTTAGGATAAAACTTTTTCATTTCTTCCCATTGAACGTAAAATTCATCTGCAAATTTATATACTATTCTTCCTGTTAATGTAGGACTAGAAACTTTAGCAAATGACTCTATAAATATAACTTTTCCACCTAATATTTTAGTTCCTAAGCAAACAAATGTAGTTGCTCCTGCACCTGTGCTTATAACAATATCAGGATTTTTTACTAATATTATAAATAATGTTTTCATAATATTAACAATAAATTTAAATAAAAAGTCGAAACTTTTTCTCTCCTGTTGAGTTAGAAAAAACACTTTATGTGAATTTTCTATATTTTTTGATGAAACATTTTTTTCTGTAATTATAAAAGTATCATATTTTTCTGTCATTTTAAATAACTGTTTTAATTGCATAAAATGACCACCAGCAGATGATGTCAAACAAACTTTTATTTTTTTATATTTTATATTTAAAAATAACTCTTCTAGTTTTTCTATTTGATTATCTAAATTAAATTTTGTCTCTATTGTTTTTCTTGCTTGTTTTCCAATATTTTTTCTTAATTTCTTGTCATTTACCAATTTTAGTATATTTTCTTTAAGAGACTCTACATCTCCAGGTTTTATTAACATTCCGTTTTCATTATTTTTGATTATTTCAGGAATCCCACCTACATCTGTAGTAACAACTGGCAAAGAATAGCTCATTGCTTCTAATACAGACATTGGCATTCCTTCGTCGTATGATGGAAGAATATATATATCTGCTTCTTTTAATAAAATTTCTTTGTTATCTATCCATCCTTTTACTTCTATAATGTCTTCCAAATTTTCTTGTTTTACTAAATTTTGTACTTTTTCTATTTCTCCATCGCCAGCAAGAATTATTTTAAAATTCTCTTTAGAACTTTTTTGTTCATTTTCTTTTATATTCAATTCTTCTTTTATTTGCTTTACTGATTTTATTATGTCATAAACACCTTTTCTTTCTCCGAGTCTTCCCAAAAATAATACTTTTCTGCAATCATGATTAGCTTTTTCTGATAAATTTAATTTTGGTAATTTTACTGCATTAAAAAGTACAACAATTTTTTCTTCTCTTACTATTGGTAAGAAAAAATCTTTCCAACTTTCAGAAAGCACTATTACTTGTTCTGCTTCATTTAATATTTTCTTTATTTTTTTTCTTTTTTTCTCACTTGAAATCTCATAAAATTTTTTAAATTGAGAACCATGTATATGTATAATAAATTTTACATTTAATAATTTCAATAATCTAATAATAATGGCTTTTCTTGTAAAACTACCATATGATGCCATATGTATATGTCCTAGCTCTATTCTATAAATAAACTTATAAACTAATATCTTAAAAATAGCTGGAATTAAAAATAAAATCTTTATTTTATTTTTGTATGTTGAAATATGTTTAATATTGTATTTTTCTTTTAAATCAGAATTTTCAATTTGTTTCATAACAGTTACCATACCACCTTTGTCTTTTAAATGTGGTCCAATTTCAAGCACTATTTTTTTCTTTTTATGATAAATTCTTTTAAGAAAAATTAATATTATAATTAATAATATGATTATTAATACTCCATATAATGCAGTCATTTTTTCCCCTTTTTAATTTTATTCTTTATATCCTGTCTTGCTTACTATTTGGTCACTAATTGTTTTTATTTCTTCAGGAAGTGTATAATTTTCATTTCCAAATATCTCTTTATGGAATTTTATTACATTACTTTCTAGTGTTGTTGGTACACCATACCATCTATCAAAAGTTATTCCTTTTGTTGTATATGGCCAACCAATACTTTCTGTAAAGTTTACCTTAAGTAAAGTTGGTATTAATGAGATAATATCTCCTGTTGACAGATTTGTGCTTATCTTTGGTATAAGTAGATTAACTAAATTAACTAATTGACCTAATCCAAGTGTTTTAGCTTTCGATACCATTGCCTCTAATACAGTTCTCATTCTTTCTGTCCTTTTATAATCTCCACCTGTTGTATATCTTATTCTTGCATAAGCTAAAGCTTGAATTCCATCTAAATTTTGCTCTCCAGCTTTTGTTATACGTTTAGAAGACCTTTTAAACAATTCATTAAGACTCTTGATATAATCATTTATATATTGTATCTCATCACTTGCAATATTAATTGTTATACCACCTAACGCATCAACTGCCTCAATTAATGCATCAAAATTTACTGTTACATACTCTTTTATGTTTAAATCTAGATTTGTATTTAGTGCTAGCAATGTATTTTGAGCTCCTCCAAATGAATAAGCATGTGTAATTTTATCTAATTTATCTTTTCCATATTCTTTTACTTGCAAATATGTATCTCTATATACAGAAATTAGCTTAACATCTCCATTTTTTTCATTTATACTTGCAATTATTATGCAGTCACTTCTATTGTTATAAGTTTCATAATTATCGTTTCTAGTATCTACTCCAAATAAAGCAATGTTTCTATAATTTTTTAAATTTTCTTCAGTTTCTTTATCTATTCCAATTTGACTTTCATCTATTTGTTCTTGATTCATTCCACCAATCAATGAATTAATATATGTCCATCCACCTGCAAATGCTGCCACTAATGTAATTACTAATATTATTATAATTATAATTATTACTTTTATTGCTCTTTGTAATGGTGTTTTTTTGGGTTTATTTTTTTTCATTAGAAATTTTTCCTTTCTTTTTTGCTCATCGTAAATTATATAAATTTTTTCTTTATTAGTCAATAAAATAAGACTATTTTTTACATTATTTGCAGAATTGCATTTATCTTTTTACTTAAACTTTAAATATAAATTCAATAAAAAAAGGAAGAAGTAAATTAAGACTAATTCCTATCTTAATTATGTTCTTCCTTTAAATAATTATTTTTATCCAAATATGCCTTTTTTCTTTACTGGTGGTTGCTCATTCATTGTTTTAGCAAGCTCCATAAACAATTGTCTTTGCTCTTTTGACAGCCTTTTTGGAGTTTGAACTTGAACAGTAAAAATTAAATCTCCAGTATAATTTGAATTAAGCTTTTTAAAGCCTTTTCCTCTAATAGTAAATTTAGTTCCTGACTGTGTTCCTTCAGATATGTCAAAATCCACATCTTCTCCACTAACTGTTGGTACTTTTAATTTAGCACCTAATGTTGCTTGAGTTATAGTAATTGGAACTGTTAGCTCTACATCATCACCATTTCTAGTAAATAATATACTCTTTTTAACTCGTACATCTATATAAATATCTCCATTTGGTCCACCATTTTTTCCAGGTTCACCTTTTCCAGATAAAACTAGAGTTGCACCATCTTTAACTCCTGCTGGAACATCAAATTTTATTTTTACAGTTTTTCTTACTGTTCCTTTTCCTTTACAAGTTTCACAAGGCTCCTTTATTACTTTTCCAGTTGCTCTACAATTTTCACAAGGGCCTACTGTTTGAAAAGTTGCAAATCCTCCAATTGTTTGATTTTTCTTAACTTGACCTGTACCATGACAGATTGGACATGTCTCAACACTTGTTCCAGGTTTTGCTCCACTGCCACTACAATCATCACACTTTACATTTTTTGTAATTGTAAATTCTTTTTTTGCACCCTTGAATGACTCTTCAAAACTTACATCAATATTATATCTTAAGTCTTGACCTTTTTGTGGTGAATTTGTAGGTCTAGCTCTTCTTCTACTTCCACCACCAAATATAGACGAAACAAAGTCATCAACTACATCATCAAATCCAAATCCACTCGTTGTATATGTATAAGAACCATTTCCAAATCCACCAAAACCATTACCGAATCCTCCAAATCCGCTTCCTCCTCCGAAACTAGGTCCGTCTGCTGAACCGAATTGGTCATAATTTCTTTTCTTTTCTGGGTCTGATAAAACTGAATAAGCTTCTCCTACTTCTTTGAATTTTTCCTCTGCCTCTTTTCTATTATCTGGATTGGCATCAGGGTGCCATTGTTTTGCTAATTTTCTATAAGCTTTTTTTATTTCATCTTCAGACGCATTTTTGCTGACACCTAAGACTTCATAATAATCTTTTGCCATTTTTTCCTCCAACCTAATTTATTTATATGCCTACATTAAATCTTGAGGTTGGACTCTATCCAACCTCTTAATCTTTAACCTATTTTTCTTCTTCTTCGCTTGTTGTTTCTGTTGCATCATTTTCATCAGTTGTTGCATTTTCCTCAGTAGTAGATTGGTTTTGATTATTTTGTGCATTTTGAGCTACAGTTTGGCTATATAATTTTTCAGATATTGAGTAGAAAATTTGTGTTAAGCTATCTGTAGCTTTTTTGATTTCTTCTACATCTTTTCCTTCTAAAGCTTTGTTAACTTTGTCTATTTCTTCTTTAGCTTTTGATTTTTCTTCACTGCTTATTTTGTCTCCTAATTCATCTAATGTTTTTTGGCAGTTATATACTAAACTTTCTGCATTATTTCTAACTTCAATTTCTTCTTTTCTCTTTTTGTCTTCTGCGCTATGTGTTTCTGCATCTTTTACAGCTTTGTCTATTTCTTCGTCTGTTAAGTTTGTGCTTGCTGTAATAGATACTTGTTGTTGGTTTCCAGTTGCCATATCTTTCGCAGATACGTGAACTATACCATTTGCATCTATATCAAATGTAACTTCTATTTGTGGAATTCCACGTGGAGCAGGAGCTATTCCTGTTAATTGGAATCTTCCTAATGTTTTGTTATCTGCTGCCATTTCTCTTTCTCCTTGAAGTACGTGTACTTCAACACTTGTTTGACCATCTGCAGCTGTTGAGAATATTTGTGATTTTTTAGTTGGTATTGTTGTATTTCTTTCAATTAATTTTGTTGCAACTCCACCATA
>CANQYG010000057.1 GCA_947628015.1 uncultured Clostridia bacterium | reverse complement strand
TTTTAATTTTTATTTTCTTGATTTTATATTGATATTATGCTATATTTTTAGCATATAAATTTTTATTAAGTTTTTACCTTAAATATAATTTATTCATTTTTATTTTTATCTTTTTAATTTTTGTCAACCTCCTATCTTCTGTCACTAACACTATCCTTCATACTCATCTCTACAATTTTCAATATTTTCAGATCCACTGGCGTTGTAACCAATGATTCCTCCTCCTGACGAAAATCCATAATTCGCACAATCAATCATCTTACCACCTAAAGCCATATAACCACCAACTCCGCCGAACATGCTTAGTTCCGAACAATTCTCCCTCTATTTACAGATTTATAAACAACAGCATTTTGGGAACAATATCCCGCTACACCACCAACACACGCTCCTACTCCCGATACACTACCACTATTCTCACAATTTTTAACATTCGACTCATATCTTACTATTCCAGCAATACCTCCACAAGAAGTGTCTTTCCCGTCAAAAGTCCCTTCACCGTTAATCGCACCGTCATTTATACAATCAATAACCTCACATAAATTAGTTTCATTTACTTTCTCAGATAGTCCAACAATTCCTCCAACACCAAATAGACCTTTAACTCCCCCATTATTTAAACATTTATTAATATTTCCGCTACAATTATATCCACAAATCCCCCCTGTCCACTGGTTTGAACCTTTAATCAATGCTGAATTTCTGCATTCAAAAATCAACCCATCAGTAGAATTTTGACCACAAATACCACCAACTCTACTCCCAACATTTTGTCCGTCTTCAAAAAAACCCCCATTAGATGTAATATTTCCATTAGATAAAGTGCAATTTTCTATTAATCCTGCGTTTTGACCTGCTATTCCTCCTACCATTCCATTTTCTGAAGTAATTTCGCAATCTTCTATTGTTACATTTTTTATCGTTCCTTCATTTGCTCTAAACATTCCTGTATAATCTCCCTCTGATGTTAAATTTAAATTTTTTATTCTTTTTCCATTTCCATTATATATTCCTTTAAATGGCTGTTCCTTTGAACCTATCTGGGTTGTTAAATTATCTATATTGCTTAACTGAACATATACTCCATCTATTGGATAATTTTCATCTGTGCCTATCAATGCTAAATCTCCTGCTGTTGTTATTCCTTTTACTTTTTCATTATATTGTTCTAATAATTTATTAAACTCTTCTATATTTTCTTCTGTTATTTCTCCTCCTACCATTTCTTCTAATACATCTGTTACATCTGTTTTTACTTTTGTATTACTATCATTATCCTCCATTATCTTTTCTGCATATAATATTTGTAACTTTTCTTCTACTGACTTTTGATTATAATCTGTTGCTGCTTTTCTTGCCATATTAAATAATCCATCTCCAGATAGTGCCATATTTAGCGTTACTCCTGCTAATATTAACAATATTATTATTGTCACAACAAGTGCTATTAAAGTAATGCCTTTTTCTTTTAATTTTTGTTTTTTCTTATTTTTAAATTGTAAATTAACTTTGTATTCACCTTGCATTTTCTTACATTTCATTTGTTTTTCCACTCCTTTTTTACATTATGTTATTTTTATTAAGGTAAAAACTTAATAAAAAAGTAAAAAATCTTATAATTAGCTTTACGTACACTTTTTATAAGATTTTTACTTTTCATTTTTTATTTAATTATTACATACTTTTAATCTTTATTTTCTTGATTTTATATTGATATTATGCTATATTTTTCATATATCAATTTTTATTAAGTTTTTACATTAATTAAATTTTTATTTTCTTTATGCTATTTCATCTTTATTTAAATTTTTCATTCTAAATTAAACTTAACTATTATCCATTATATTCTTCTCTACAATCCTTAACTGCACTATCACCTACTCTATTGTTTCCAACTATTCCTCCATAAACCGCAATACCAGATATTTCTCCTGTATTAGTACAACCTATTACTTGACTACCCAAAGCAAGAATCCCTGAAATTCCGACCAATCGAGGCATATCCGACTAACATTTCCCTCATTAGAACAATCCTGTATTAAAGAATTCACCTTAGTAACTCCACAAATACCACCTACATCAGTACCTTCTCCAGTAATGATTCCTTTATTTCTACAACCTATTATAATCGTATCTTCTGCGCCTCCAAGTATTCCTCCGTAACCAGTCACTACCCGCATTATCACCTAAATCAATCTTTACTGAACCGTCATTATTACACATCACAATCTCAGCTTTCGAATCTTCACTTCCCCAACTACTTCCTAAACATCCACCAACTTGATATGGTCCAGAAATTTCTCCAAAGTTCGAACACCCATCTAATTTTCCACAAACATTAAATCCACATATTCCTCCTACTAATTTATTTAAACCACTAACTTTAGCTGAATTTCTACAATTCTTTATTGTTCCTAAACTATTGTCACCACAAATTCCTCCTATTCTACTTGCATATTCTTCACCACTTTCATTTGTAGCTTGTCCTTTTGAATTAATTTCTCCTTTAGATACTATACAATTTTCAATTAGACCTTTATTTTCTCCTACTACTCCTCCTACAAATCCTTTTTGCGAACTAACTTGACAGTTTTCTATTTTTACATTCTTTACTGTTCCTTCATTTACTCTAAACATTCCTGTATAGTCTTCTGCTGCTGTTAAACTTAAATTGTTTATGCTTTTTCCATTTCCATTATATACTCCTTTAAATGGTTTTTCTTCTGACCCTATTTGTGTTGTTAACTGCTCTATATCACTTAATTGTACATATACTCCATCTATTGGATGTTCTTCATCTTGTCCTATTTTTGTTAATTCGTCTATAGACGTTACTCCTTTTATTTCTTCATTATATGGTTCTAATAGTTTATTAAATTCTTCTATGTCCTTTTCTGTAATTTCTCCTCCTGTCATTTCTTCTAACACATCTGTTACATCTGTTTTTACACTTGAATTGCTATCATTATCTTCCATTATTTTTTCTGCATACATTAGTTGTAATTTTTCTTCTATTGCCTTTTGATTATAATCTGTCGCTGCTTTTCTTGCTTTTGCTAATAGTCCATCTCCTGACATTGCCATATTTAATGTTACTCCTGCTAAGATTAGCAATATTATTATTGTTACTACTAGTGCTATTAATGTTATACCTTTTTCTTTTAATTTTTGTACTTTTTTCTTATTTCTTAACTGTAAGTTAATCTTTTCTTGTTCTTGTATTTCCTTACATTTCATTTGTTTCATTCCTCCATTTTCACATTATGTTATTTTTATTAAGGTAAAAACTTAATAAAAAAGTAAAAAATCCTATAATCAGCTTTGTTCAAACTTTTTATAAGATTTTTTTTTTTCTTTTTTTATTAAATTATTACATATTTTTAATTTTCATTTTCTTGATTTTATATTGATATTATGCTATATTTTTCATATATCAATTTTTATTAAGTTTTTACATTAATTAAATTTTTATATATAATTTATCAAAAGCAATTTCTTACTGTTATTCCATAATTTTGAACTAATATTTTTTTAGAACCATATAAATTAATCTATATTATATTTACTCATTAATTTTTTTGCTTTATCAATTCCATTCTCTGTTAAATACGTAGATTTTGCCTTGTGTGTACTTCCTCCAATCAAATTTTCTTCTTCTAAGCAATTTAAAATATCAAAGTCATATCCTTTCCAAGCTCTCATACATTCTTCTCCAAAAACATCTTTTTCTTTCCATGATGTTAAATATAATAGTAATAATGTTAATTCTTTTATTTTTTCCTCCATTATTTATTTCCTCCATTATTGCTTTTTATAGTCCATATTCCTTTTCTTGTAGTTCCTTTTCTTTCTATAATATCTTTTTTCTTTAATTCTGCAATATTCCACCTTACAGCATCATACTTTATTTCATTAATTAATTCACTAATCTGTTTAACAGATATTGTAGGATTTTCTTCTATTATCTCTAGTATTTTATTTTGTATTTTACTTAATTGATTATAATAATTATTTGGGTAATTATTTGGGTAATTATTTGGGTAATTACTTTTATTTTTTCTCATATATAAAGTTAGTATCGTTCTATTAGGATTTAATTCATCTTTCATTTCTGGTTTTATCCAATCTCTATTTTTCCAAGCATTGCAAATTTTATATAATCCAGATCCTGCTCTTTCTCCATAACCCAAATATGAAAACATTTGATGTAAAATTGCATTTCTAGCATCGCTTCTTCCTCCTTGCATTGCTATTTCGATTGGTATTCTTGAATTACCTGGATTTGAAAATTTAAAGTAATCAGGTCCTTTTTCAATTACTATACTACCACTTCCTGAATAATCTGTATGTACTATACAATTTGTAAGTCCGTTCTCTTACGCTTTCATGAACTTCTGTATCATCAATTCTCATTAAATCTTTGTCTAATGCAAATGGTGTTGGTATATCTGATGTCAGCCTATTTACTATTTTTGTAAAAAAGCTCCATAAATTGCCAACCCACATTTCATCTGGAGACGATGTTATTCTGTTAGACCATCTTTCAGTAGTTATAAAATTATCAATTTCTCTGTAATCTAAAAAGAAACTTGGAATAATCTCCAGTATTTCTTCGTTTTTTCCAAACATCAAAAGTCCTGCTAATGTTAACTTGTCTGTTTTTCTGTCAATTGCTCTTATCATATACAAGAAATCTTTATTTGACAAATTATTCCACTCATGATTATCACCTTTATGAATTTTAAACCTTATTCTGTAACTATCTATTGTTTCATTGTCAAGATTATTAATATCAAATTCTTGTAAGATCATTCCATCTTTTGATTCTTCTGAGCTTTCACTTATCATTACTTTAATTTCTTCTTTACTACATTTATAATCTCCTTCGTGATACCTTTTATATGTTCCTGTAATTGGATTATTATTGATATATATCGGTTTATTTTTTCTGTCTGCAACTGGTATACTTATTACTATAATTTTTTTATTATCAATATTTTTTATTTCTATATCATCATCCGTTATTGTATTAAAACTTATTTTTTCTTTATTATTAATAGTGTTCCAAAAATCTTTTAAAATATTATTATAATTATCAATACCTTCTATTGTACATATATTATTTTCTTTATTTTCTTTAATTCCTAATACAATTATACCACCTCTTGAATTAGAAAAAGCAGAATAAGTTTCCCATATTGATTTAGATAATTTATTTTTTGATTCTTTAAATTCAATTTCTCTATTTTCCCCAATTTTTAATAATTTAATTATTTGTTTTTTATTCATCCTATTTATCACTCCTCATTTATCATCTCCTTCATCCTTAATTACTTGTTTTTTGTTGTAATTTCTTTTATATAATTTTGAATCAATGTTATTTGATAATGTGCAATCTTCAGTATGATATATTTTCGATTTAGATTAATAATATGAATATTCTATCATATTTTTTTTAATAATTCCATATTTTTACATAAAAAGTATAATAAAATTTCTATTTTTATTTTTTCAATTTTATTAAGTTTTTACATTAATTAAAAATATTATTTTGTATTGAATTTTAACTTTATACATTTATATAAACTAATAGACACTTTTTTGGTATTTTCTTTACCTAAAAGTGTCTATTTTTATTCTCCTTTAAGAGTTTTTATAAGTTTTTGCCACCAACTTTCTTCTTGTTCTTCTTCTAAATTTGTTGATGATTCTACATAATCCTTCTTTGGAAGTGTAATATATACTTTCTGATTATTGTCTAATTTTTGCATTCCTAATTTTTCTTTTGCTGCTTGTTCAATATTATTAATATTCATCCCTTGTTCTATGCTTACTTTAAGTTGTGCATTTTGTTTTTGTAATTCTGCTAAACTAGCTTTAAGGCTTTCTTTTTGTGAAAATTTTGAGTTTATTAATGCATATCTATAACTTATGGTTAATAATAATACAAATACTACTCCTATTTCTAAAATATGTTTTACATTTTTCTTTTTTTCTATTGCTTGTGCCTTTTTTATTTTTTTTCTAATATCCTCTTTATTACGTACTTCATTTTCTCTTTTTCTTTTTTTTCTTGGAATAAATTCTTCTGTTTCTTCTTTTCTAGGACTAGTTTCATATTCATAGTAATTAATCATAAGTTATCACCTCTTTTCTCTTTAGGATTATTTTTACATTTATTTAAGGCATTTCAATTTAGCTCTTACTTTTCATTTTTTTCAAATATTCTTAATTTTGCACTTTTGGCTCTTGAATTTTTTTGCAATTCTTCTTCACTTGCTTCTATTGGTTTTTTATTTACTATATTTCCATAAGATTTATAGCCACATACACAATATGGTAAATCTTTTGGGCAAGTGCATTTTCCTTGTGCATCATTATAAGCATCTTTTACTGCTCTATCTTCTAATGAATGGAAAGTTATTATGCACAATCTTCCATTTTGTTTCAATACATCTATTGAGTTCCTAACTGTATCATACAATGGCTTTATTTCATTATTTACTTCTATTCTTATTGCTTGAAATGTTCTTTTTGCCGGATGTCCATCTTTTGAATATGGCTTAGACTTTTCTACAATATCTGCAAGCATTTTTGTTGTTGTTATTTTTCCTTTTTTTCTATATTCACAAATATTTTTAGCAATTGATTTTGAAAATCTTTCTTCTCCATATTCATAAATTATTTTTGCTAGTTCTTCTTCTGAATAATTATTTACAACTTCCATTGCTGTAAGTTTTTGGCTTTGATCCATTCGCATATCTAGAGCATTATCACTATTATAGCTAAAGCCTCTTTTTCTTTCATCTAATTGATATGATGAAACTCCTAAATCTAACAATATTCCGTCAACCTTATCTATATTTAGTTCTTTTAAGATATTTTTTATATCATCATGATTTCCATGTACTAATTTATAGTTTTTAAAATCTTTTAATTTTTCATCTGCTACCTTTAAAGCATCTGTGTCTCTATCTATTCCTATTAATAATCCTTCATTCGATAACTTTTCTATTATTTTTATACTATGTCCTGCTCCACCTATTGTACCATCTACATATATTCCATTGGGCTTTATATTAAGTCCTTCTATACATTCATCTAGCAAAACAGGAATATGTTTAAATTCCAAAATAACACCTCTTTTAATTCCATTAGTTGGCATATATAAATATATGCCAACTTTCCTTCATCTTTTGTTCAAATTTATTCTTTTGTTTAGTTTTATTTTCTTTCGTTAAACAATATTCTTCTGTTCATTTTTTATTTTCTTTAGTTAAATTTTTCTTTTGTTTTAATTTTCTTTGATTAATTTCTTCTTTTGTTTTTACTTTTTTTGTTAAATTTCTTCTTTTGTTCGTTTTTACTTTCTTTAGTTAATTTTTTCTTTTGTTCTTTTGATTATCTTTAGTTAAAAATTTTTTCTTTTGTTTTTCTTAGCTTTCATCTTTTGTAATAATTATTTCATTTAAGAAATTTGTCTTTTGTAAATTTTTTTCTTTTGTAGTTCTTAAGTTTTTATCTTTTGTGAGCTTTATCTTTTGTAAAAATTTATATAAACTTTTGCAAGTTATATACCTAACATTCCGAGATTTGCCATATTTTCTGCAATTTGGTCTGCTGAAAGGTTTTCTTCACTATTATATTTCTTCCATTTTTCTCTGTCCCAAATTTCTATACGTGTTCCGACTCCTGTAATCATTACTTCTTTATCTAATTCTGCATATTCTCTTAAGTTTGATGCTATTAAAAATCTTCCTTGTTTGTCTATCTCACATTCAATAGCTCCTGATAAGAAAAATCTGACAAAATCTCTGGCATTTTTATTGGTTAGTGGTAATGTTTTTAATTTTTCTTCAAAGTTGTTCCATTCTTTTTGTGAAAATCCAAACAAACATCCATCTAGTCCTTTTGTTACTATAAACTTATCTCCAATGTCTTCTCTTAACTTAGCTGGCATTATCAATCTGCCTTTTACATCTAGAGAATGTTCGTATTCCCCAATTAACAACTTTGTGTTCACCTCCTACCACTTTAAACCACTTTGTACCACTTTCAATTAGATTTTAATACAACAAAAAAGAAAATGCAATAGTTTTATTAAAAAATTTTTGTTTTTTAATAATTTTTTTGCATTTTCTTTATACTATCATTATTCTATTTTTTTATTTGCTTTATCATATAATTCGTTTCTATTTTTTCTTCTATCTATTACATATGTACTTCCATAAATTGTTTTAGCTAAATGTTTTACTGATGCTCCTGCCTCTCCTATTTCTAGTGTATTTTTAAATCTTCCTACTGAAACATCTACTACTCCTATCGAAATTGATGTTAATGGATATTGCTCCATTATTCCTTTTCTATTTTCTACTTCTAAATATCCTCTTTTATAGTCTTCTTTATTAAAGAATTTTGAAAGTCCGGAATCAAATTCTGCAATTATTGACTGACTAATTTTTTCATAGTCTTCATTTTCAGTTATTGCTATAAAATCATCTCCTCCAATATGACCAACAAAGTTTCTTTCATTATCATCTTTTAGCACATTATCTTGTATTACTTTTGCTGTATATTTTATAATTTCATCTCCATTAGAAAATCCATAAGTATCGTTATATGCTTTAAAGTTATCTAAGTCTACATATAGCATTGCAAATTCACGTTTATTTGACAATCTTTTCTTCATTTCAGCTTGTATTTGAACATTTCCTGGAAGTCCTGTAAGTGGGCTTACCATTCTATTTGAATTTAACAATCTCATTAAATTTTTTATATTATAATATAATATATCTTTATCAATTGGTTGCTCTAAATATAGTTCTACTTCATTTTTTAATATTTCTACAATATGCTTTGTATCTTTATTTGAAGATACAATTATTATTGGTGTAATTGAGTTATCTTCATCACTTCTTACGTTTTTACAATATTCTATTATGTTACCTTTTATATTATCTTCATTTAAAACTAATATATCTGGAATATTTTTTAAGACAAGTTCAAATTGGTCTGGTAATATTTTCTTTATTTTTGTCTCTTTTTCATGTTTAAAGGTGTCTTCTAGTTTTTCTTTTAAGTCATTTTCTTTATCAACTACATAAATGTATTTCACAATAAGGCTCCTTTCATAAATTAAATTTCTGCCGTAACTTTTCCTGATGATTCTAGACCATTTACATTTATTATGCTAAATGATATTGTATGTGTTCCACTTTCTACTTCCCATGTCACTGATATTTCTTTTTTATTTATTGGGTCTTTTCCGCTGTCTCTTGTTTCTCCATCAATAGTCATAGAAACTTTGCTAATTCCTTCATCATCTTGTGCTTTTAATATTATTTTTTTACCATCTTTAGATAGTGTAAATGTTGGCTTTGTATCTCCAATAATATTTTCTATTCTTGTTTCTCTATTTCCTTCTTTATCTGCTGCAATTATTGTTAATTTATTTTGGCCAGAAGGAACATCTATATTAACATTTATTTCTTTTGGATTTTCTTCTGTTTCTTTTCTTATAGCTTCTTCATCATTCCAGCTATATGTTATATAATCCATTGCTATATCATCACTGGCTTTTATACTAAGTCTAACACCTGTAATAGCTATTTCAATTTTAGGTTTACTTACATCTGAGCTATCATATAAATATTGTTTGTGAAAGTTCTTTTCATTTCCAAAATTATCTATTACTGTCATTCTTAAAATATTATTTCCATTTGGAATTTGTATAATTCTTTCTAATGAAAGTGTTCCATTTCCTTCAATTTTTACTGGCTCACCATCATTCCATCTATAAGAAAACTCTTTAATAGGATATTTTTCTGATGTTACTACTATTTTTGTTTCTTTTCCCATTCTGTCTGCTGTAATTTCAATATTATCCATAACTTTTTTTTCATTGCTTTTTATTATGGCATACGCTGATTCTCCTACTAAAACTAATCCAAATAATATAATACTAAAAACAAATATTTTTATAATTTTTAATATATCTGCTTTATTACTTGTAACATTTGCTCTGTTAATAGCATTATTTTGTGTAATTTTTTCTGATTTTACTTCTTTTTTTACTTCATTTTCTTTCTTTTGTGGTTCTCCACCCATTGATAAAATTTGATTCATCTTTTTTCCTCTTTTTTTATATCATTGCTTGCATTATAGCATAACGATTTTTTTTAGTAAACTTTTTTTTACAATTTATTAAATATTTTTAACATTTTTTGTTACAATTCACAGCCGATAATAAAAAAGCAAAGAAATATAATTGAAACAAAAACTTAATACAAAAAGAAGAAATA
>CANQYG010000056.1 GCA_947628015.1 uncultured Clostridia bacterium | reverse complement strand
CAAATTTTCTGCAAAAAGGCATGTGTTTCATACCATGTTGTGCCTTGAGCAGAGCGAAAGGAATGGATTATACAAATGAAATGTAAAGAAATACAAGAAAAAGAAAAAATGCTTAATAAGAAAAAAGTAGAAAAATTAAAAGAAAAAGGTATAACATTAATAGCGCTTGTTGTAACAATAATAATCTTATTGATATTAGCAGGAGTAACATTAAATATGGCAATGTCAGGAGATGGATTATTTAGTAGAGCAAGAGATGCTGCAGATAAGTATAAAAAAGCACAAGAAGATGAGGCTGAACTAATAAGTGAAATAGGAAAAGAAATGAATAGTGAGTATGTAGGAGCTTTCGTTACAGGATATGAACCAACAGAAGGAACGTGTACAATAACAGAGTCTCAGTCAGGAACAGATACATCTCAAACATTTACAACAAAAGCAGAAGGAGAAATAAAATGGAGAATATGGGATTATGATGGAACAACATTAAGAATAATATTAGATAAACCAACAACACAAAGATTAGCTTTAAAAGGAGCAATAGGATATAATAATGGAGTATGGGTAATAAATGAAATTTGTAGGCAATGCTTTGGAAATAAAGAAATGAATGGAGTAAAAGTTTATAATTTAAAGAGAAGTGATATACAAAAAGTAAGTACATATGATTATAAAATGTATAGCCATGATGATATTTGGATAGAATCTGAAAATGGAAAAGGAAGTATAAAATTTGGAAGCACAAAAAAATATGTAGATGCAGAAACTGTTATGTATCCAAAAATGTGGGAAAATAGTGATAAAAATTGGAAATATGAAAATAAAGGAGAAGAGGAATGTATAGATTGGGAAAGTGAAGAAAAAATAGAAGATGGAAGTGATGAAGCTAGCGAAGGAAATCCTGATGAAACTGAATTTAGGCAATCTTTTTATGCACATTATTATTCAGATGAAAATAAAGAATTTAAAAATGAAAAATATTATGATATGATTTTTGCTGGAGCAGTTCAAGGAGACTATTTCTACTGGCTTTCTGGTCGTTGTGTTCTTTTAGGTAATACCATATGCAGATTTTGTATCCAAAGTATTGACACAAAAAGTGGTAACAATTTGATAAGTGGTGATACTTTATATCACTCTTCGCGGAAATCCACGTGAGGACACGAATATGCTTCGCCCTATGGTGGAAATAAATTTAGAAGAGAGTGGTCATTACTTAGAAAAAACAGATAATGGCTATAACTTAACAAAAAAATAAAAATTATAAATGTTCATTTAACATAAGAAACGGGCACTAAGTTAAAAAAATTTAAAATAGAAATTGAAAATCCCTCTTTATTTGAGGGATTTTAAGCATTTATATACGAACTAACCACATTTAAAAGTGCAATATTAAATGTAATTGTAGTATATGCAAAAAAATATTATTACAAAAAGCAAAGGGGTGTAAAAAAGACTCATCATCAAAAAAATTCATAAAAATAATAAAAAACTATTGACAAATAAAAAAATAAATATTAAAATAAAAATCAAACATAAGTTTTAAGAACAAATATACGAAAATAAAAAACAATACAACTTCACAAAAGTAAGAAGATAAGCATGAAAGGAGATATTAATTATGAAAACAATTAAATATCAAAATAAAACAATAGCATATACAGTAAGTAAGGCAAAAGTTAAAAATTTTTATATATCAATACAAAATGGTGAAGTTGTAATAAAAGCACCTTGGTATGCAACAGGAAGTCAAATTCAAAGCATTGTTGAAGAAAAAAGAGATTGGATAATGCGTAAGCTTGAAGAATATAAAGATTCTCCTAGAAAAGCAAAGGAATATGCAGATGGAGAAAAATTTCAAATACTTGGAGAAAGTTATTATTTAAACACATATTACAAAGACATAAACAATGCAATATTAAATGTTGAAGATGGAAAGATAGTTATAATATTACCTTTAAGATTAGCAGACCAAGATAATACAGAGCAAATAAAAAAGATGATAGATAAGATGTATTATATGATTGCTGAAAAAGAGGTTGAGCAAGCTTTTGAAAAAGTCAGAAAAATGGTAGGATTAGCACCTGAAGAGTACAGAATAAGAAAAGTAAAATCAGTATGGGGAAGTTGCTCAT
Source organism: uncultured Clostridia bacterium (assembly GCA_947628015.1). GTDB lineage: Bacteria > Bacillota > Clostridia > TANB77 > CAG-508 > CAG-793. The sequence continues at coordinate 8,201 of CANQYG010000056.1, read as the reverse complement.
CTAATAAAAAGATTACAATTAATCAAAATTTAATGATGTACAGTAGAAAAGCATTAGAATATGTAGTATTACATGAAACTTGTCACCTAAAATATATGAATCATTCTAAAAAGTTCTGGGAAATGGTTGAAAAATATATGCCAGACTATAAAGAGGCTGAAAAAGAATTAAAAAAATAAAAATAACCTTTAAATTAAGATAAGTGCTACAAATAATGTAACTCTTATCTTAAATTTTCTTAATCATCTAAGTTTTCTAAGAGAATATTTTTTGATTCTTCTTTTCTAATAGCAATAATACTACCTCTAAATTCATAAGCTGTTGGATCACCTAAAGGAGAACGAAAAATAGCAGTAATAGGAGTATCATTTACTAAACCTAAGTCTAATAACCTTCTTTCAAGAATCCCGTGAACACTTTACTTTTTTTATTTTGCCAGTTTGATTCAATGGTAATTTATCTAAGCTAAACATTTGAGTACCTCTACATAAATATTTTGTGATATAATATAATATATGCAGTTATTGACATAATTGTTATAATGAAATAAAATACAAATGATTAAATAGTAATACAATAAAATATTTGATAGTTAAGCATATTAAAGGAGGAATAAGAAAGTGGATAAAATTAGAGGATTTGAAGTAGCAAAAGGTTTTGAAGATAAAGGAATAAATATACCAGTAAGAAAAACAAAAAATTCAGCAGGATATGATATAGAGGCAGCAGAGGATTGTATAATACCAGCATTTAAATTAGGTCAAAAGCCTACATTAGTAAAAACTGGATTAAAAGCATATTGTCCACCAGATGAATTTTATATGCTTTGCAATAGAAGTTCTAATCCAGGCAAAAAAGGTTTAGTTCTTGCAAATGGTGTTGGAATAATTGATAGTGATTATTACGGAAATTCTGATAATGATGGACATTTTATGTTTGCATTTTATAATATTAAAGATGAAGATGTTGAAATAAAAAAAGGAGATTGTATAGGACAAGCAATATTTATGAAATATCTAACAGTAGATAATGATAATGCTACAGGAGAAAGAACAGGTGGATTTGGTTCTACAAGTAAATAAGTAAAATAAAAAATATATGTGAATCAAAAATGTTGAATATAAATTTAGCCTAAATTAGTTAGACAAACTTATATTTAATATTATTGGTTCATTTTTTTATTTGTTGTAATTTGTACTTTATTAGAAAAATTTAAAATTATTTGATAGAAAAAAATTAAAAAAAAACTTTACTAAGTGAAAAAAATGTGATATAATTGAGATGTGGTAAAAGAGGATATTTATGTCTTTTGATATACCAAGACTGGAAAGGAGAGTACATAAAAATGTTTAATGTTGGTGACAATATTGTGTATCCAATGCATGGTGCAGGTACAATAGATAGCATTGAAGAAAAAGAGGTTTTAGGAGAAAAACAACAGTACTATGTAATTAAAATGCCAGGAGAAGTTATGGTAATGGTTCCTACTGCTAAAGCTGAGTCTATGGGAGTAAGAAGTGTTATCGACAGCAAAAGTGCAGGAGAGGTATTAAAGTTATTAGAGCAAGACGAAACAGAAATGTCTGATAATTGGAACAAGAGATATAGAGATAATTTAGATAAAATGAAAACTGGAGACATTTATCAAGTAGCTGATGTTGTTAGAAACTTAAGTTTTAAACAAAGAGAAAAAGGAACATTATCTACTGGAGAAAAGAAAATGTTAAGCAATGCAAAGCTTATTTTAGTTAGTGAGCTAGTACTTGCAGAACATGCATCAAAAGATGAAATTGAAAAGCTTATAGATAACAAAATAGATATGTCATACAAGGAATTTAGAGTTCCAACTGAAGCAAAAATTGATTTACAACAAAGTGCAGTTAGCAAATTTATTCCATTCGATGGCACAGGAGATACAAAACTATAAAATAAAAAAAAGATTAATAAAAAAGGTACTTATAAAGTTAAACAAAAAATGTTTACTGAAAAAATATGTATCTTTTTTTATTGTTAGTCAAATTGATTATGTAAATTATTTTATTTACATAATTTTAAAAATAAGAAGGATTTAATTTATATTTGTCGAATATTATATATATGAGAAAAGAAAGGTAGAAATATGGTACGATATAGTGATGATATTTTAGATGAGATAAAAACTCGCAACGATATAGTAGATGTAATATCACAATATGTAACATTAAAAAGAAAAGGTAGAAATTTTTTTGGAATATGTCCTTTTCACAATGAAAAATCACCATCCTTTTCTGTTTCTCCAGATAAACAAATATTCCATTGTTTTGGTTGTGGAGTTGGAGGAAATGTATTTCATTTTATAAGTAAAATAGAAAACATTAACTTTGTAGAGAGTATACAGTTACTTGCAGAAAGAGCACATATAGAGCTTCCAAAGTCATCTAGTGTAGAAGATGAGAGAATTGCTAATTTAAAAGCAAAAGTTTATCAAGTGAATCAAGAAGCTGCTCAATTTTATCATGAAAATTTATACAAGCCTTCAGCTAAAATTGCCCAAGAATACATAAAAAAGAGAAAATTAGACAATAATACATTAAAGTCTTTTTTAATTGGATATGCTGGAGATAATAATGAATTATTTAATTTTTTGAAATCAAAGGGATTTGGACCAGAAGAAATGCTAGCTTCAAGTCTAATTGGAAAAACTGAAAGTGGTAGATTTTATGACAAATTTAAACACAGATTAATGTTTCCAATTCAGGACATAAGAAATAAAGTTATTGCATTTGGTGGAAGAGTATTAGATGACAGCAAACCAAAATATATTAATTCTCCAGAAAATATTGTATATAGCAAAGGAAGAAATTTATTCGGACTAAATGTAGCAAAATCTAAACAATCTGGAGTATTAAAAAGAATATTAATTGTTGAAGGTTATATGGATGTTATATCTTTACATCAAAGAGGAATAACAAACGTTGTTGCATCTCTTGGAACAGCACTTACAGATGCACAGGGAAGACTTTTGAGAAAAAATAGTGAGCAAGTTATACTTGGATATGATGCAGATGGTGCTGGACAAACTGCCATAGTTAGAGGAATGGAAATTCTTAAAAATATGGGAGTAGATATTAGAGTTTTACAAATTTCAGGTGCAAAAGATCCAGATGAATTTGTTATAAAATATGGCCCTGAAAAATTTGTAAAATGTATGGATAATTCAATTTCAATAGTTGAATATAAAGTAAAAAATTTAGTTAAAAATCTTAATATAGAAAATACTAGTGACAAAATTAAATTCTTAAATGAAACTGCTAAAATTTTAGCTGAAGTGCAAAATACAATGGAAAGAGAAATATATATTGATAAAATTTCTAAAACATACGATATATCAAAAATTGCAATAGAAGCTGAAATAAATAAAAAAATATATAATGGAAAAGTAAGTGAAAAAGTTCTAGAAAAAAGGTCAGTTACAGTAGCTCCAAAGGATAGTGTAAAAATTGATGAAGCAACTAATAAAAGGGAACAAATGCTTATTTTTGTGTTAATCAATTATTGTGAAAAAAGTTATGAAAGAATAAAAAATGCAGTAGATTTGAATTGTATAAAAATAGAAAAAAATAAAGAAATACTAAATACTTTATTTGAAAAAGGCAAAGAAAATATAAATGCTGAAAATGTTATAGATTTATTTTCTGATGAAGAAATGGTAAATTACATAAGTGGTATTTTAGCATATGATTTTGAAATAGATGATGTTGATAAAGCAATTGAAGATATTGAAAAAATATATCTAAAGGAAAGAAAAATTGCTAGAAAGAATGAAATAATCAGTATGCTAGATAATAAAAATAGCTTACAAGATAGTGAAGTAGAAAAGTTGGAAACGGAATTAAACAATGTAATTATAGAATTAGCTAGGATGAAATAGGAGGTAAAAATGGATAAATCAGATAGTGTAAAAAATGTTATTGATTTGATTGACAATGCTCGTATGGCTAAGCAAAAGGATATTTCAGAACCAAAAGAAAGAGATATGGCTTTATTTAGAAGAAAAAGAAAAAGTAGAAAAAGAGTTGAAAATAATGAAAATCAAAATCCTAAAAAAGAAAAGAAACTAGCTAAATTAAAATCTTCTAAAGCAGAAAATAAACCAGAAAAAACGAAAAAAGATAAAGCAAAAAGCAAAGAGAAAATAACTGAAAAAGGCAAAGAAAAGAAAATGAGTAAAAAAGTTTTAGAAGTGAAAGACAAAGAAAATAAAAAAGACAAAGTAATTAAACAAAACAGCGAAAAATCTAAAAAGAAAATTGAAAAAGAAGAAAAAGTTAATAACTTGCAAGACATAGCCAACAAAGAAGAAATAGATAAGATAAAAAAAGTTATAGAAGGCCTTAAAAAGAAGGGCAAAATAACTTATGAAGACTTAGCTTTACAATTAGATAACATTGATGCTGACAAGATTGAAAAGATTTTTGAAGTTTTTGAGCAAATGGGCATAAATGTAGTTGGAGATGATTTAGACGATATAGAACCAGATGCAGAAGATTTAGAAGAAGTTGAAGATATTTCTGTTGAAGATTTAGATGTAGACAATATGGAGGGTATTAATATAGATGACCCTGTTAGGATGTATCTAAGAGAAATAGGAAAAATTCCTCTTTTAAATTATGATACAGAACTTGAACTTGCAAAAAGAATTTTAGAAGGTGACGAAGAAGCAAAGAAAAAACTTACAGAATCAAATTTAAGATTAGTTGTAAGTATTGCTAAAAAGTATGTTGGAAGAGGAATGCTATTCTTAGATTTAATTCAAGAAGGAAATATGGGATTAATTAAAGCTGTAGATAAATTTGATTATACTAAAGGATTTAAATTTAGTACTTATGCAACATGGTGGATAAGACAAGCTATAACAAGAGCAATAGCAGACCAAGCAAGAACAATAAGAATCCCAGTTCATATGGTAGAAACAATTAATAAATTAATTCGTACATCAAGACATTTGTTACAACAAAATGGTAGAGAACCAACTCCAGAAGAAATTGCAGCTGATATGGAAATACCAGTAGAAAAAGTTCTTGAAATTCAAAAAATAGCACAAGATCCAGTATCTTTAGAAACTCCTATAGGAGAAGAAGACGATAGTCATTTAGGAGATTTTATACAAGATGATGATTCTCCATCTCCACAAGATGCAGCATCTTATACTATGTTAAAAGAACAACTAGAAGAAGTAATGAAAACTTTAACTCCTAGAGAGGCAAAAGTATTAAGACTTAGATTTGGTTTAGATGATGGAAAGGCAAGAACTCTTGAAGAAGTAGGAAAGCAATTTAATGTAACTCGTGAAAGAATAAGACAAATTGAAGCAAAAGCATTGAGAAAATTAAGACATCCATCAAGAAGTAAAAAATTGAAAGAGTATATTTAAAAATACTCTTTTAATTTTTTTGTAACGAATTAAAAAATAAATCGTCTTATTATTAAAGGAGGATATAAAGTTATGCAGAATATTGAACAAATATATAAAGAATATTTTGAGACTGTAAATAAATATTTATTCTGTTTAACACATAATAGTGATGTTTCAGAAGAACTTACTCAAGAAACTTTCGTAAAAGCTGTTAAAAAAATTGATGCTTATCAAGGTAAGTGTGAGATTTCTGTGTGGCTATGCCAGATTGCTAAAAACCTTTATTATGATTATTTAAGAAAAAATAAAGAAAATTTAAATATAGATGATTATTTATTTGATTTAGGTGAAGAAGATAATTTAGAAGACAAAGTTATTGAAAAAGAAGAAAAAGCTAAATTGCATAAACAAATGCAAAAGCTAGACGAAAAAACGAGAGAAGTAATAATTTTAAGAATAAGTGGAGAGCTGAGTTTTAAAGAAATTGGTACTGTCATGAATAAAACAGAAAATTGGGCTAGAGTAACATTTTATAGAGGAAAACAAAAACTAAAGGAGGATTTTTTATATGAACAGAAATGATTGTAAAATTGTTCAAGACTTACTACCTAATTATATTGAAAATCTAACGAGCAAAGAAACAAATAATTTTATAGATGAGCATTTAAAAAAATGTAAAGAATGTAAAGACATATATGATAATATGACAAAAAATATAAAAATAGATAATATAAAAAATAATAAAAAAGAAGTAAAATATTTTAAGAAATTTAATAATAAGTTAAAAAATCTTAAAATTATAATAATATTTATAATTGTATTAATCTTAGTAGTTTCAATATTTGCATATAACAATTTAAAAAATATTATATTGCTAAATTCTTTAGAAGAAAAATTAAAAAACATTAATACTTCAAATTATTCTTATACTACAGAAATGATAACAAATGATGAAAAGACTATTACAAAGTGTTTTGTATTAAATGAAAAATATTATGTAGAAATAGAAAAAGTAAATGAAAAAACTATTGTAAAATCGTATAAAGATGATAAAGATGATATTATTTTATATGATAAAGATGGAGCGATTCTGTATAAAATTAATGGGCAAACTAATAGTAAAATAGATATGAATATTTTACCAACGAATCCTAAATATTTTGCATTAGATATATATGCTATAAGCAAAAATGATATTAAAGAAATATCAAAAGAAGGAAAATATTATGTATTAAATACAAAAAATAATTATAAATATTGGGTAGAAAGAGATACGGGAATTGTTGTAAAAGTATTGTCATTAGATACAAATGAGTCAATGTCATTTAAGTATAATTTTAATAATGTAAAAGAAGATGATATTGTAAAACCAGATGTAAGTGAATATGTGAAATAGAAGTATTAAGCTACGTTAAAAGAAATTAAATTCACAAGGTAAAAACTTGAAAGTAATTTTATTAAAAAAATTTAATTAAGTTAAAAACTTAATAAAAATTGATATGTTAAAAATATAGCATAATATCAATATAAAATCAAGAAAATGAAATTTAAAAGTTTGTAATAATTTTATAAAAAATGAAAAGCAAAAATCTTATAAAAAGCTTAAATAAAGCTGATTATAAGATTTTTTACTTTTTTATTAAGTTTTTAACTTAATAAAAATAACATAATGTAAAAATGGAGGTTTTAAACAAATGAAATGCAAGGAAATACAAGAAAAAGACAAGATTAATGTACAGTTACTAAATAAGAAAAAAGTACAAAAATTAAAGGAAAAAGGAATAACATTAATAGCACTAGTTGTAACAATAATAATATTGTTAATCTTAGCTGGAGTAACATTAAATATGGCAATGTCAGGAGATGGATTATTTAGCAGAGCAAGAAATGCGGCGGATAAGTATAAAAAGGCACAAGAAGATGAACAAGAATTAGTAAGTGAAATAGTAAAAGAGATGAATGATGAATATGTAGGAGCATATGTTACAGGATACAATCCAGAAACGCAAACAGAATATGGAATAGGTACAAGTACAACAGGGACAGAAACAATTCAAAAATTTTCAACAGAAGAAGGAATGAAATGGAGAATCTGGGACTATGATGGAACAACATTAAGATTAATATCAGAGAAACCAACAGAAACTAAATTGCAATTAACAAATGTAAATGGATATAATAATGGAGTATGGGCGATAAATGAAATATGCAGAAAATGTTATAATAGTAATGAAACAGGAGTAGAAGTAAGAAATTTAAGAAGAAGTGATATAGAAGCAGTAAGTAATTATGATTATACGAAATATAAACATAGACCGAATGATTGGCACGAAGTTACAGATAATATCTCAGAATCTGATTTGATACATTATGGAGAAACAAGAACACGTACAAAAAAATATAAATCACCAGCAATGTGGAGTAGTCATGATAATATATGGACATATAAATATGACAAAGATTCACAAAAAGGAACAGGAGAAAAAAGTACAGAAGTTCCATGGGAGCGAGAATATGAAAGTGAGACCGAAACCGGAGAAGGAAATACAAATGAGGAAACAGAATTTAAACAGTCATATTATTGCCATGATTATAAAGGAAAAGAAAACGAATTTGAGAATTCAAAATATTATGATATGATTTTCACTGATGGGAGTGAATACTGGCTTTCAGGACGCTACGTCCATTTTGGAACGGACTATTGTGGCTTTGGGTTACATGTCGTTACCACGGTTGATAATGGTTTTTATGTGTACGGAGACGACGCGTTTTACTCTAATCGGGAGTCCTTATTCGCAGAGTAATG